>JAGANY010000017.1 GCA_017624025.1 Ruminiclostridium sp.
AAAGCCTTTGATATACTTATAGGAGCGGCTACTGTATATCGAAGAATAATAAATCTTGATGTTGCTCCGACAGAAAACATAAATTGGATAAAACCTGTTGATGACTATTATATAAGGTCTCATCGTCCTAATGTTGAAATGAAAATAGCAGAACAACTTCATCCTTTTCAATATTTCAAGGAAAATCAAGAGGATATGTTAAGAGAACTTAATTTTTCTCTTGATATGACTCAGAAATATGTCTTGCCAATATTGGATAAGGCTAATACAATTGATGAATGTATTAACTTCTTCGATAATTATGCGGGCAGCATTTGTACAAATCATTATAATGCAGAATACAATTTTGAACTGTGTCCAGAATATGAAGAAGGAATGCTTTATATAAAAACAGATGATCAGGAATTAAAAGCTATATTGAAACGCAACATGGAAAATGAAAAACTCGAAAAAAGAGTTCGAGAAAGAGCAGCTATTGTGTACAGTTATTTTGCTGACCCCAAAATTAATAAACTTGCTCTTGAAGAATTAGAAAAACGTAAAGCTATAAATACAGAAATATTAAAGTCTTATGGTCTGCTCTGAAAAGGAGACATAAAATACTATGATATACATAAACACCGTCCGCTACAAAGGCGGAATAGAGGAATTTTCATATCTTAACAAGCTTCCTGTAATAGAATATCTTAAAGAAAACCCTATAGAATTTACTTCTCCCGTAGCGTTTTTTGTAGGAGAAAACGGAACGGGAAAATCTACGCTTATCGAGGCGATTGCTGTAGCCTTCGGCTTTAATCCCGAGGGCGGTACACGTAATTTCTGCTTCAATACCAGCGAAACCCATTCTTCTCGCATATCCAGAGGCGGAAATCCTTGAGATAGGCGACGACGGGCTTACAAGTATAGATTATGACGAGTGCGACCACGTGGATTTGTACCGTCGTTTCCTCGAATCTCCGAAAAGAATGATAAAATATCTTTTTGAACAGTAAAAACAGGCAAAATTACCAAAAAAAGTGTTGACTTGACGGTTTTAATATGCTATACTATCATTGTATGTTGAATAGTTATAATTCGGGAAAGGGAACTATGAGAAAAGCAAACAGCGGTAATTTTTTTCTTGCGTTGATTCTGAATATCGTGTTCAATGCGGAATGGGCAATTCCGGCTATTGTTCTACTTATTCTCCATTTTACCATAGATTTGTCTATACTCTGGTTCTGGCTTGCTGTCGGTATATGGGTAGGCGGTACTCTTATCGTTACGCTTATTCTTAGCTGGGCAGGAAGATGTGCCGAACCCGATAAGCCACAGGAAAATAAAAATCCTTATTCAGCAACAAATTCTTCCGTTTTCGGACAGAAGAAAAAAGACTAAGTCAATAAGGCGTTCTGCCTTAAATAACCAGTTTGAGAGGAGTTAATAAAAATGGGACTTATTAAATCTATTTTAAATGCAGGCAGTACTGTTCTTGCTGATCAGTGGTTAGAGTATTTCTACTGTGATTCACTCTCTACCGATGTTCTCGTAGCAAAGGGTCAGAAGCGTACAACAAGCGGTACTTCCAACACAAAGGGAAGCGATAACATTATTTCCAACGGCTCTACTATCGCAGTAGCTGATGGTCAGTGTATGATTATCGTTGAACAGGGTAAGGTTGTTGAAGTTGCAGCCGAAGCAGGCGAATACAAGTTCGACAGCTCTACAGAACCCAGCATCTTTGCAGGAAACCTCGGTAAGTCTATTCTTGATTCCTTCAAGGCTGTCGGCAGACGTTTTACATACGGCGGTGATACTGGTAAGGACCAGAGAGTTTATTACTTCAATACAAAGGAAATCATGGATAATAAGTTCGGTACAACCGAAGCTATTCCTTTCAGCGTTAAGGCACCTGAAATCTTCCTTAACTTACAGACTGCTTTAAAGATCAACGGCCGTTATACATATAAGATTACAAACCCCCTTCTTTTCTATACAAACGTATGCGGTAACGTAGAAGACAAGTACCTCAGAAGCCAGATCGACGCACAGCTCAAGAACGAATTCATCAACGCTCTCGCTCCTGCTGTTGCACAGCTTTCCTTACTCGGCATTCTCCCCAGCGATATTCCGATTCACCAGAAGGAAGTTACAAAGAATATCAACGCTGAGCTTGACGAACAGTGGGCAAGCCTCAGAGGTATCGAAGTTGTATCTATCGCATTCAATCCTATCACAATTCCTGCTAAGGATAACGAATTAATCCAGAATGCACAGATGGAAGCACAGAGAATCAGCTATCTTTCTGATCCTACAAGAGCAGGTGCAAGACTTGTTGACGCACAGGCTTCCGCTATGGAAAAGGCTGCTGAAAACCCCAACGGTGCTATGATGGGCTTTATGGGTATGGGTATGGCTCAGCAGGCTGGCGGTATGAACGCACAGAACTTCTTCCAGATGGGTCAGCAGCAGGCTGCTCAGCCCGCTCCCGCACAGGGTGGTGCTAATGCTTGGCAGTGTTCATGCGGTGCATCCAACACAGGTAAGTTCTGCTCTGAATGTGCAAAGCCGAAGCCCGCTCCTGCAGGCGGTTGGCAGTGTGCTTGCGGTGCAACAAATACAGGCAAGTTCTGTATGGAATGCGGTAAGCCGAAGCCCGCTGATAATCCTACAGGCTGGACTTGTTCATGCGGTGCTGTAAACGGCGGTAAGTTCTGTATGGAATGCGGTAAGGCTAAGCCTTCCGGCGAACCTCTCTACCGCTGCGACAAGTGCGGTTGGGAACCTGAGGATCCTAAGAATCCTCCTAAGTTCTGCCCTGAATGTGCAGATCCTTTCACAGATGATGACATCACAGGCTAATTAATGATATCTGCCGTATTGAGATTTACTCAATACGGCGGTGTTTTTTTGTAATGAATGCACAAATATTAAAAAAATACACTTATTTTATTGACAAAATTTGCAGAATACGTTATAATAAATAAAAATATTATGCTGTTGAATTGTACGCTTATGCGGAATGAGACTGCGGTTCGGAGGCGTTTATGCTTAAAATAGAAGAATTCTGCGATATGCAGAAATTTGAAGAGATTATGAATAACTGGGCTAGGAGCACAGGACTTGCTACTGTTGCTGTTGGTGCTGACGGTAATTACATAAGCGAATGCTATAATTTTACTGATTTCTGTATCAAGCTTACAAGAGGCAGTGAAGAAGGCTGTCGCCGTTGTGAAAAGTGTGACCGTGAAGGTAAGGGCGTGTATTCCTGTCACGCCGGTCTTGTTGATTTCGGTATTCCGATTACTCTTGACGATGGCACTGTTCTCGGAAGTGTTATCGGCGGCCAGGTTCTTCCCGAAAATCCCGATGAAGGTAAGTTCCGTGCTGTAGCGAGAGAGCTCGGCATTGATGAGGATATTTATATTGACGCACTTCGTAAAGTAAGCGTAAAGACACGTGAGGAGATTGACGCTTCTGCTAATCTTCTCGGTGATGTTATCAATATGTATGTTCGTTCCTGCTACGCATCAAAGACAAGCGAAGTTATGCTCAGCAATCTTAAGGAAGGTATCAAGGATGCCGCTGTTCAGATTGAAGAGGCTAACGCAAGCACAAAGCAGCTTGAATCCATCAGTAAGCGTCAGACAATTCTTTCTCTTAACGCTTCTATCGAAGCTGCTCGTTCCGGTGCAGCCGGCAAGGGCTTCGCTGTTGTAGCTGATGAAGTAAAGAAGCTTGCTGACAGTATGAACGATGTAAGCAAGAGCATTTCCAAGGCTCTTCGCAGCATCACACAGACTGTTAACAATCTTAATCAGGAAAACGACAAGTAATAAGATTTTTTAAGGCGTACGGCTTTTGGCTGTACGTCTTTTTTATTTTTCCGATATATTTTTTCTTTCCTTTGCATAGATATGTACCATAGACAACCCTTACGAAAGGAATGAAATAATGGAAAAGAAGAAAAGGGAAATAATGTCGGAGCTTATGTATCTGAAAGAACGGCTTGAAAAACTGGAACAGCTTTTTAATTTTAGCGATAACGAAGCGGATACCGAAGCGATAATATACGAAGAAAAGGCGGTTATGCTCCGCTATTCAAAGGCTATCCGTGAGGCAAAAGAATTAGGCATTAAGGCAGAAGAGGGGGAGAAGGAATGTACGAAGCTATAATATTATGTGTTTTGGGATTAGTTATTACGGAAATGTATTCCCGTACAAAGCATCCGAAGCTTTACGCTTTCCTCAATATAATTGCGGGAAGCGGTTCCCTTGTTGTTTTACAGGCTTTAACAGCGGGCTTTCCGATAACGGTATATAATTCTGCATTTTCCGCAATTCTCGGAGTTCCGGGGACTGTACTTATATACATTATGAATGTCTCGGGGGTGATATGATGGAGGTTATAAAGGGAAGAGTGGTTGCTTCGGTCAATGATACCGCCGAAAAGCCCGAAAAAGAGGTTGAGCTTATGTCTGCTCCTGTTTCCGTTCATAGATACAGGCTTCCTTTCGGTGTGATTGTTATTGTGCAGGTTGTTCTTTCGGTTATCATCGGCGGTCTGCTTGCATTTTCGGATTATTCGGGAGATTTAAACGTATTGTCTGATGTTCTGAGGAAAATAATCTGTGGTTAAAACTAAAATAGAATTAAAATTTTCTTTTCTTGCCGTGCTTTCGGTTATTCTATGTACAGATACTGAAGGTACGGCACTTCAATGTCTGCTTGCCTGTGCCCTGCACGAAGCAGGGCATATCACAGCTATGCTGTTTTCGGGTAATCCGCCGGAAAAAATAGTTTTTGCCGGCGGAGGTATAAAGCTTAAAGGTAAGAATGACAAAAATCCTGCTGTAATAATCGGTGGATGCTTTGTTAATTTTATTCTTTTCGGAATATTTTATTTTTTGTCAAGCAATTACAGCTTTAAGCTTTTCGGGATTATAAATCTGCTTACAGGTGTTTTTAATCTAATACCTGTCTGTCCCCTTGACGGATACCATCTTCTCGAAATCGTACTTATAAAGCTTATTTCTCCCGAAAAAATCGGCAAGGTACTCAAAATTACTGAGATAACAGCCTGTGTGTTATCTGCTCCTTTTATTCTGATTTTTTTCTTCAGAGGTTCAGTTAATTTTTCGCTGGTTATTTTTCTCTTTTATCTTTTTGTGGTTGATATTATTGAAAATTTGTAGTATAATGAATATATATGTTTAAAAAACAGAAAGAGAGAAAAGGAATGTATAAAGAAAAACTTGATAAAATACTTCTGAAGATCCAGAAGCCCTCCCGTTACATAGGCGGTGAGCTTAATTCGGTTCAGAAAAATCCCGATGATGTTACAATGCGTTTTGCGTTCTGTTTCCCCGATACATACGATATAGGAATGTCGCATCTCGGTATGAAGATACTTTATTCGCTTATAAACGAGGTTCCGGAATACTGGTGCGAGCGTGTATTTATGCCTCTTCCCGATATGGAAGAAAAAATGCGTGAAAATGATATTCTTCTTTACGGCCTTGAAAGCCTCGAGCCTATAAAGAACAGCGATTTTATCGGCTTTACTCTCCAGTATGAGCTTAGCTATACGAATGTTCTTTCTATGCTTGACCTTGCGGGCTTGCCTGTATATTCAAAGGACAGACCCGACCTTACGCCTATTGTTTGTGCAGGCGGTCCCTGTGTATGTAATGCTGAACCTATTGCGGATTTCGTTGACCTCTGTATTTTAGGCGAGGGCGAAGAAGTGAACCTTGAGCTTATGCGTCTTCTTGAGAAATGTAAGGCTGAAGGCTGTACAAAGCACGAATTTCTTGTACGTGCGTCACAGATTGAGGGTATTTATGTTCCTTCGCTTTATGATATCAGCTATAACGATGACGGAACAGTAAAGGCAATAACTCCTCTCGAAAACGCACCTGCAACCGTAAGAAAACGCATTATAAAGGACTTCGATAAGGTTTATTATCCCGAAAATTTTGTTGTTCCTTTTTCGGCAATCGTTCACGACCGTGCTGTCGTTGAAGTGCTTCGCGGATGTATCCGTGGCTGTCGTTTCTGCCAGGCTGGCTATCTTTACCGCCCATTCCGTGAGAAATCCATTGATACAATCGAAAAGGAAACAATATCCCTTTGCGAAACAACAGGCTATGATGAGGTTTCTCTTTCTTCTTTAAGTACAAGCGACTACAGCGAAATTGAAACTCTTCTCGGAAGACTTACGGACTATACCGATAAGGAAAGTATAAATCTTGCTCTTCCGTCAATGAGAATAGACCGTTTCAGCGACGAGCTTTTACAGAAAATAAAGAGCGTAAGAAAAAGCGGACTTACCTTTGCTCCCGAAGCGGGAACCCAGCGTCTCAGAGATGTCATCAATAAGAATATAACTGAAGAAAACGTGCTTGAAAGCTGTCGTATTGCTTTCGAGGGCGGATATACCTCGGTAAAGCTTTACTTTATGCTCGGTCTTCCTACCGAAACAATGGAAGATATGGATGGTATAAAGGATTTGTGCGATAAGATCATAGACCTCTGGTACACTATCCCGAATCGTCCGAAGGGTAAGGGAATACAGATTTCCGTATCCCTTTCCACATTTATTCCGAAGCCTTTTACTCCCTTTGAATTTGAGCCTCAGCCTACCGAGGAGGAAATCGACAAGAAGCAGAAATATCTTCTCGATATAATCAATTCCAAGAAGGTAAATATAAGCTGGTCGAGATACCCCTTTACAATTCTCGAGGCTGTTCTTGCAAGAGGCGACAGACGTCTTTGCGATGTTATCTACAAAGCCTGGAAGAAGGGTTGTAAGCTTGACGGCTGGAGCGAATACTACCGCTATGATTTATGGAAGGAAGCCTTTAAGGAATGCGGTATCGATGTTGCATTCTACGCAAACAGAAAGCGTGAATACGACGAAGTTATGCCCTGGAGCCACATGGATGTTCTCGTTTCCCGCGATTTCTTTATTGCCGAGAATAAAAAGGCTCATTCGGAAGCTGTAACACCCAACTGCCGTGAAAAGTGTGCAGGATGCGGTGTAAACCGTTGTATCGGAGGTAAGTGCTTTGAATAAAAACGTAAGAATATTCTTTTCTAAAACAGGACGAGCTATTTATATTTCCCATCTCGATCTTTACCGTGTTTTCCAGCGTGCAGTAAAGCGTTGCAAGCTTCCTGTATGGGAGACACAGGGCTTTAACCCTCATATCTATATAACCTTCGCACTTCCCCTTGCACTGGGTACTGAAGGAATATGCGAAAGCCTCGATACAAAGCTTACGGAGGATATTTCCTTTGAGGAAATCTGTGAGCGTCTCAATTCGGCTCTTCCCCGTGATATCCGTGTAATTTCGGCATCTGAGCCTGTATATAAGAACACAGATATTGAAAAGTCGGAGTATGAGGTAAATATAACAGCAGATAACGCTAAATTAAAGGAATTTTTCGCACAGGAAAAGATCATTACAGAAAAGAAAACAAAAAAGGGAATTTCCGAGATAGATTTAAAGCCGATGATTGAAATTGCCGAGCATTCCGACGGGTTTATCCGCCTCAGACTTCCCTCGGGAACAGAGACAAATATCAACGCAAATCTCGTATTTGAAGCCTTCGAGAAGCAGTATGGTGTTGAAATTGACTTAATAAGAATAAAAAGAACAGCTGTGTACTGTAAAAATGGTGAAATTTTCAGATAAATCGCAAAAAAGTATTGCATTTTAAATTAAAAAGTGTTATAATATAAAAGCATTTGTAACCGCTTCAGACGAAGTGAGAGTTAATGCTGGGCTATTGCCCGTACATTAAATAGGTGTTCCGCTGTACGTGAAACATAAAGCTTGTTTCCTCCACAGAGAATGAGTGTGCTGTGGTGCATAAGGACGTAGAATGAATGCCGAGATAACAGGAGGACTAAAAATGGACGCACTCAAGATTATTGCACAGGACAGCATGAAGGCTGACGCACCTAAGTTCAACGTAGGTGACGTAGTAAAGGTACACGTAAAGATTACTGAAGGCGACAAGTCTCGTATCCAGATCTTCGAAGGTACAGTTATCGCTAAGAAGCACGGCGGTATCAACGAAACATTCACAGTAAGACGTGTAGCTCACGGCTGCGGAATTGAAAGAGTATTCCCTCTCCACTCTCCCACTGTAGATAAGGTAGAGATCGTAAGAGAAGGTGTTGTTCGCAGAGCTAAGCTCTACTACCTCAGAGACAGAGTTGGTAAGGCTGCTAAGGTTAAGGCTAAGTATTAATAGCCCCTGTAAAAATAGGCGATTGGTAATAACGGACGTATGTCCGTTATTACTCAATTTGACTATTTTTCTTCATTTTAGGAAGAAATTTTACTGAAAGGAAGCTTTATGGAAGAAAAAGAACTTAATATATCCGAAGAAACCTCTTCCGAAGAAGTTAAAGAGGCTTCCGCAGAAAATATAAAAGAAAAAGATTCAAAAAAACGTGCTGCAGCAGAGGTTTTCGACTGGTTTGATACAGTGATTACCTCTATTGTTGCAATTATCGTTGTTTTTTCGGTTTTCACCCGACTTTCCACAGTTGACGGTGATTCAATGAAGCCTACTCTTCACCATAAGGAAAGGCTTATGATAACCGACTTCTTTTATTCGCCCGAGCATAACGATATTGTTGTACTCTGGACGGACGGTCTTTATAACGAAGATACGGAAAAGTTCGGAAAAGCTATCGTGAAGCGTGTTATCGGTCTTCCCGGAGATACGATAGAGCTTGATATTTCAACAGGCTCTGTATTCCGCAACGGCGAAAAGCTTCCGCAGGAAATAAAGGATGGTATCCTTTATGAAGACGGCCACGCAATAAACGACTATACTGTTTTACAGTGGGATATGCCTTCATCGGTAACAGTTCCCGACGGATATGTATTTGTGATGGGCGATAACCGTAACGATTCGGTGGACAGCCGTGATAACCGTGTAGGTCTTGTTAATATGAATAATATTATCGGAAAAGCATACTTAAGGGTTGCACCGTTTGAACAGTTCGGAGGGCTTTATTAATGGCATACGAAGGAGATATTCAGTGGTTTCCCGGTCATATGACCAAAACGAGACGAATGATTGAGGAAAATCTGAAGCTGGTTGACGCTGTTGTTGAAATAGTTGACAGCCGTATTCCCGAATCGAGCCGTAACCCTCTTCTTACTGAGCTTGTAGGAAATAAGCCCCGCATTATTATGCTTAATAAATGCGATTATTCCGACGACGAGGTAACTAAAAAGTGGCGTGAATTCTACGAGAAACAGGGTTATACCGTTCTCGTTTGCGATTGCCGAAGCGGTAAAGGAATAAACCGTTTCCTTCCTCTTCTTAAGCAGAAGCTTTCGGATCTTCTCGAAAGACGTCGTGCTAAGGGTATGATCGGTAAAGCACTCAGAATTATGGTCGTAGGAATTCCGAATGTCGGAAAATCCTCTTTCATAAACCGAATGGCAAATTCTAAAAAAGTAAAGGTAGAGGACAGACCCGGCGTTACCCGTGGTAAACAATGGGTATCTATCGATAAGGAAGTTGAGCTTCTCGATATGCCCGGTATTCTCTGGCCGAAATTTGATGATAAACAGGTTGCTGTAAGACTTGCTTTTACAGGAGCAATAAAAGATGATGTAATGGATGTTGAGGCTCTTGCCGAAGAGCTCGGCACTTATCTTAAGGAACATTATCCCGAACGTTTAAAGGAACGCTATAAGCTCGACAATCTCGATGGTTATATTACCGAGCTTATTGCAAGAAAGCGTGGTATGATGGTTTCGGGCGGTGAGCCGGACACAGAAAGAGCCGCTATTACACTTCTTGATGAATACAGGAGCGGTAAAATTGGAAAAATCACTCTCGAACAGCCTGCTGAATGAACGTTTTGAGTTCGATAAGGAAAAGCGTAAGGCTTACGGAATTATATGCGGTATAGACGAAGCAGGGCGAGGACCTCTCGCAGGCGATGTATATGCGGCGGCGGTAATTCTCGGAGACGATGTTTTTATCGACGGACTTAACGACAGCAAGAAGCTTTCCGAAAAGAAAAGGGAACAGCTTTTTGATGAAATAACCGAAAAGGCAGAGGCGTATTGTATCGCGACTGCAACAGCGGCTGAAATTGATGAATATAATATTCTCGGAGCAACATTCCTTGCGATGAAGAGAGCTTGTGAGGGACTTGGAATAAAGCCTGAATATGCTCTTATAGACGGCAACAGGACCCCCGAACTGCCAATTCCCTGTGAAGCGGTTGTAAAGGGCGACAGTGTTTCCGCAAGTATAGCGGCGGCGTCGATTCTCGCTAAGGTTGCCCGTGACAGGTATATGAAGGAGCTTGATGCAAAATATCCCGAATACCAGTTTTGTAAGCACAAGGGGTACGGCACAAAGCTTCACTATGAGCTTCTTTCACAGTACGGAATGTGTCCCGAACACAGACGGTCATTCTTTAAAAAGCATAAGATATGAACCTAAGACAGATAAGAGGTAAATTCGGCGAGGATTATACAGCGGATTACCTTATAAATAATAATTACAGGATAATTTCCAGAAATTTCAGACGTAAGGGCGGAGAACTTGATATAATATCTCTTTGCGGGAGCGTTCTTGTTGTGACCGAGGTCAAAACAAGAAAAACCGGCAGCCTTACCGACGGAATGGACGCTATGACTATTGCAAAGATGCGGAATATTATCCGCACGGCAGAGCGTTTTCTTGATGAATGTGATGTTGAATTTACAGAAATGAGATTTGATGTGGCTGAGGTTGAGGTTACAACAGAAGAAATTCCGCGAGTTCTCGATTTCAGATATTACGAAGACGCTTTTACAGCCGATTATGTATGAACAAATTTTTCCTCAAAGGAAAGGAATGGTAATAATATGAATTACAGAAGTACCAGAAACAATTCAGTAAGCGTAACCAGTGCGAAGGCTATTGCACAGGGTCTTTCGGACGAAGGCGGACTTTTTGTCCCCGAAAATCTTCCTAAGCTTTCTAAGGAAGATATCCTCGCTCTTTGCGATAAGTCCTATCCCGAACGTGCATTCGATGTATTCAAGCTTTTCCTTACCGATTTTACCGATGATGAAATAAGACATTGCGTAAACGGTGCATATAAGAACAGCTTCGATACAGAAAATGTTTCAGAAATTTCCCACCTTCTTACAGGTACATATATTCTTGAACTCTGGCATGGACCTACATGTGCATTCAAGGATATGGCTCTTCAGATTTTACCTTATCTTCTTACAACTTCCGCAAAGAAGACAATCGACGGTAAGAAAATCGCTATTCTTGTTGCAACTTCCGGTGATACAGGCAAGGCTGCTCTTGAAGGCTTCAAGGATGTTGAAGGTACAAATATCACTGTTTTCTATCCCGAAGATGGCGTAAGCGATATGCAGAAGCGTCAGATGACAACACAGGAAGGCGGAAACGTAAACGTATGTGCTGTCAAGGGTAATTTTGATGACTGCCAGAACGGTGTAAAGGCAATCTTTACAGATGCAGGCTTAAAGGCTGAGCTCGACAAGATGGGCGTTGTTTTCTCCAGTGCAAACTCTATCAACTGGGGCAGACTTTCACCTCAGATTGTTTACTATATCTCCGCTTATGCAAGCCTTATCAAGAACGGCGAAATCGAGTACGGCGAAAAGATAAACATCGTTGTTCCTACAGGTAACTTCGGTAATATTCTTGCAGCTTATTACGCTAAGCAGATGGGTATTCCCGTAAACAAGCTTATCTGTGCTTCCAACGCAAACAACGTTCTTACTGATTTTATCAACACAGGCGTTTATGACAGAAACAGACAGTTCTTTACAACTGTTTCTCCTTCTATGGATATTCTTATTTCCAGCAACCTCGAGCGTCTTTTATATCACCTCACAGATGGTAACGATGCTACTATTGCCGACTGGTTCGGCAAGCTTTCAAAGGAAGGCAAGTACAGCGTAACACCCGAAGTTCTTGAAAAGATAAAGGCTGATTTCTATGCAGGCTGCTGTGATGACGCACAGACAAAGGCGGCTATAAAGGAAGTATTTGATTCTTATTCCTACCTTATGGATACACACACAGCTGTTGCTTATAAGGTTTATCAGGACTATAAGGCTGAAACCGGTGATGAAACAAAGACAATCATCGCTTCCACAGCTAACCCCTACAAGTTTGGTGCTGCTGTTTATGACGCTCTCGGCGGAGAAACAGAAGGCGTTGATGAATTTACAATTATCGAAAACCTCGAAAAGCTTACAGGTACAACAATTCCTGCACCTCTTGCTGCTACAAAGGGCAAGGAAATCCGCTTTAAGGGTTCTGTTGAAAAGCAGGAAATGCCTGAGGTTGTACTTGACTTTCTTAAAAAATAATGAGTGTATTTGCAATCGGTGATCTTCACCTTTCTTTAGGCTGTGATAAGCCTATGGATATATTCAAGGGCTGGGACGGTTACGTTGAACGCCTTGAAGAAAACTGGAACAGAGTTGTTTCGGATAATGATACGGTCGTTATTCCCGGGGATATATCCTGGGCTATGACCCTCGAAAATACCGAAAAGGACTTCCGCTTTATAAATGATACTCTTAAAGGCGATAAGATAATCCTTAAGGGAAATCACGATTATTGGTGGAATACTGCTTCGAAGATGAATAAGTATTTGTCTGAAAAGGGGTTTGACCGTATAAAGATACTGAATAATAATGCCTATCTTGTTGAGGGGATAAGCATAGTCGGCACAAGAGGCTGGATCAACGATGACGGCACCGAGTGCGACGCAAAGGTTCTCAACAGGGAAGCAGGACGCTTCAGAATGTCCGTAAACGAGGGTGTCAAGCTTGGCGGTGAGCTGGTTGCATTCATACATTATCCGCCTATATACAACGGCGAAAAAAATGAATATATTTTATCGGTTATCAGAGAATTCGGCATTAAGAAATGCTATTACGGTCATATTCACGGACCGGGTCACAGATATGCCTTTCTCGGCGAATACGAGGGCACGGAATACAAGATGATTTCTGCTGATTATCTCGGGTTTATGCCAATTATGATAAATTGATAAAAATTTTCAAAAACTACTGGTAATTTTTTAAAATTTATGTTATAATTTTTACGATTGAAAAAACGGAGGACACAAAAAATGGAAATTATTTCTAACAACAAGACAGGTGCAAATACTGTCGAAGCTGAAATCAAGGTTAATGCTGCTGATTTTGAAACTGCTCTTCAGGCAACATATTTAAAGCAGAGAAAGAACATTTCTCTTCCCGGTTTCAGAAAAGGTAAGGCAACAAGAAAGATGATCGAAGCACAGTTCGGTGAGAACGTATTCTTCGAAGAAGCTGTAAACAGCATTTATCAGAAGACTGTAGCTGACGCTATTGATGAACTTAAGCTTGAAGTTGTTGATGTTCCCGAAACTGAGGTTACCTCCGTTTCTAAGGAAGACGGCGTAAGCTTTAAGGTTACATTCACAGTTAAGCCCGAAGTAAAAATTGACGGCTATAAGGGATTAAAGATTGAAAAGACTGTCAAGACTATTACTGACGCTGAAGTTGACGCTGAAGTTGACCGCGTAAGAAACCAGAATGCAAGAATCATTGATGTTACAGACAGAGCTGTTGCAAACGGCGATACAGTAGTATTCGATTTCGAAGGCTTCTGTGACGGTGTTGCATTCGACGGTGGCAAGGCTGAAAAGTTCAGCCTCGAAATCGGCAGCGGCAGATTTATCCCCGGCTTCGAAGACCAGATCGTTGGTAAGAACATCGATGAAGAATTCGACGTAAACGTTACATTCCCCGAAGATTACAATGCTGAAAACCTTGCCGGCAAGCCTGCAGTATTCAAGTGCAAGCTCCACGAAATCAAGGGTAAGGAATTAGCTGAACTTGATGATGAATTCGCTAAGGACGTAAGTGAATTTGATACACTTGCTGAATACAAGGCTGACATCAAGGCTAAGCTCGAAGAAAGTGCAAAGAAGCAGGCTGACGGTATGCTCGACAACACTATTTCCGAAAAGCTCGCTGAAATCCTCGAAGCAGAAATTCCTGCAGCTATGTTTGAACACAGAATGGCTGATATGCTCCGCGAATGGGAATACAGAAACAGATACACAGGTATCACATTACAGGATTACCTCAAGTACACAGGTCTTACTGTTGACCAGTTCAAGGAAAACTTCAGAACACCTGCTGAAATCCAGGTTAAGCTCAGACTTGCTCTCGAAAAGATTGCTGAACTTGAAAATATCGAAGTTACAGATGCAGCTCTCGAAGAACAGTACCAGAAGCTTGCCGATGAATACAAGATGGATCTTGATAAGGTTAAGGCTGTTATCGCCGCTGAAAGCTTAACTGCTGACATCAAGGCTGAAAAGGCATTTGACCTTGTAAAGGAATCCGCTGAAATCACAGAAGTTGAAGCTAAGGCTGAATAATCTTTAACAATAATATTCAGAGTTTTCGAAGCGGAAACTCTGAATATTTGTATTTATGAAAAAGGCGAATTATAGCGAAAAAACATTTTTGAAAGGAACTACAGAAATATGGAATTTATGAGCAGCTTAGTACCGACCGTCATTGAACAGACCGGACGTGGTGAACGTGCGTATGATATTTATTCCAGACTCCTTAACGACAGAATTATTATGCTTAATGACGAGGTTAATTCTGTAACATCGGGTCTTGTTGTTGCACAGCTTTTATTCCTTGAAGGACAGGATCCCGAAAAGGATATCTCCCTCTATATCAACAGCCCCGGCGGTTCAATTTCCGATGGTATGGCTATTTATGACACAATGAATTATATTAAGTGTGACGTATCTACAATCTGTATGGGTATGGCTGCTTCTATGGGTGCATTCCTTCTTGCTGCAGGTGCTAAGGGTAAGCGTCTCGCTCTCCCCAACAGCGAAATTATGATTCACCAGCCTTTAGGCGGCACAGGCAGAGCACAGGCTTCTGATATTGAGATTCACGCAAATCATATCATTCATATCAAGAAGAAAATGAATACCCTTCTTTCCGAAATGACAGGTCAGCCTCTCGAAATAATCGAAAAGGATACAGACCGTGATAATTTTATGACTCCTCAGCAGGCACTTGAATACGGTCTTATCGATAAGATTATCGAAAAGAGATAAAAGCGGAAAGGAAATAACTATTTATGTTAAGATGCAGCTTTTGCGGAAAAACCGATGAAAAGGTTGCCCGTATGCTTTATTCCAACAATGCGGCTATCTGTAACGAATGTGTTCTTGCTTCTTATCGTATGCTTCTTGAAGAAGGCGATGTTGATATTCCGAAGCCTTCAAAGAAGAAACAGCCTAAGCTTGAAGCTGAGCCAAAGGAAGATATTGATGTAAAGAATGCGGTAGTTAAGCCGGCAGATATAAAGGCAGTTCTTGACCAGTATATTATTGGTCAGGAAGACGCTAAGAAAACTCTTTGCGTATCCGTTTACAACCATTATAAGCGTACGCTTGCCAATGATGACAAGAAGACTCCTGTTGAGCTCCAGAAGAGCAACGTTCTCCTTTTAGGACCTACAGGTGTTGGTAAGACAATGCTTGCACAGACTCTCGCAAAGGTTCTTCACGTACCCTTTGCTATTGCTGACGCAACAACTCTTACACAGGCAGGCTACGTAGGCGAGGACGTAGAAAACGTTCTTTTACGTCTTATCCAGGCAGCAGATTATGATATTGAAGCCGCTGAACACGGTATTATCTATATCGATGAAATAGATAAGATTTCCCGTCGTTCAGAGAACACCTCAATTACCCGTGACGTAAGCGGCGAGGGTGTTCAGCAGGCATTACTTAAAATCGTTGAAGGTACAGTTTCCAACGTTCCTCCTCAGGGTGGAAGAAAGCATCCTAATCAGGAATTCATCCAGATCAATACAAAGAATATCCTGTTTATATGCGGCGGTGCTTTCGATGGACTTGATAAGACTATTGCAGCACGTGTAAGATCCTCGACATTAGGTTTTGGTGCTGAAATCGGAGATAAAAAGGATATTTCTCTTACTGAGGCATTCCATAAGGTTGAACCCGACGACCTCGTAAAGTATGGTATCATTCCCGAGCTCGTAGGACGACTTCCTGTTATTGCTGTTCTGGACGAGCTTGATGAGGACGCACTTATAAAGATTCTCGTTGAACCGAAGAATGCAATAGTAAAGCAGTACAGCTACCTGTTCAGCCTTGACGGCGTTGAGCTTGAAATTGAAACAGAAGCACTCAGAGAGATTGCAAAGAAATCTATTGAGAGAAAAACAGGTGCCCGTGGTCTTCGTACGATACTTGAATCTATTCTTAACGAAACAATGTTCGAAGCTCCCAGTGATGATGCACTCGTTAAGGTAATTATAACCGCCGGATGTGTGAAGGGCGGTGAAAAGCCTACGCTTATTCACGGTGAGAAGAAGAGAAAGTCGTCTAAAGCTTCTGCTAAAAAGACAGAAAGTCAATAAAATAACAATCGGTTTGTACATTTTGTACAGACCGATTTTTATTATGTACTATTTTATTGATTTTGTACAAACAGATAAATGTCCATAAATCTGTATTTGTTGAATACTTATAGGTAAATATAGACAAATTTAGTTGTTGAAATACGGCAATAGTCATATTTTTTTACAAACGGTATTGATTTTTTGGCTAAAATATGATACAATATTTTTGAATAAAAAATGTATTTGTATATTTTTACCATTTTTAAACGTTTTCATAAAGAAAGGAGATATTTTATGGCGATTAAAATCCCCGAAGAATATCAGGTTCCTCTTCACCTTTTCCACGAAGGTAATATTACGAAAGGATATGATTTCTTCGGTTCGCATCTTATAGAAAAAGATGGCCAGAAGGGTGTAATCTTCCGTGTGTGGGCACCTAAGGCAGCAAGCGTAAGCGTAGTCGGCGATTTCAACAGATGGGACAGAACCTGTCATTATATGAATAAAATAAGTGACGGCGGAATATGGGAATTATTTATCCCCGGTCTTAAGGTTTATGATGCTTATAAATACAGCATCGAAAGCAGCTATGGCCAGGTAAAGCTTAAGGCTGACCCCTACGGCTTCCATATGGAGACAAGACCCAACACTGCAACAAAGATCTACGATATCGAAGGATATAAGTGGGGCGATGAAAAGTGGCAGAAGGAACGTCTTACTAAGGATGTTTATTCCGCTCCTATGAACATATATGAGGTTCATCTTAATTCCTGGCAGCATAAGAATTACGAGGAAGAGCTTTTTAACTATATGGAATGTGCAAAGGAGCTTGTTCCTTATGTTAAAAAGATGGGCTATACTCATATCGAAATGATGCCTATTGCTGAGTTCCCCTTTGATGGTTCGTGGGGCTATCAGCAGATCGGTTATTACGCTCCTACATCCCGTTTCGGTACGCCTCACGACTTTATGCAGTTTATTGATTACTGTCACCAGAACGGCATAGGTGTAATTCTCGACTGGGTTCCCGCACACTTCCCGAAGGATGCGGCAGGTCTTTATGAATTTGACGGAGATTGCTGCTATGAATACAGCGATCCTCTTAAGAATGAACATAGAAACTGGGGCACAAGAGTATTCGACTGGGGCAAGCCCGAGGTTCAGAGCTTCCTTATTTCAAATGCTACTTACTGGTTTGATAAATACCACGTTGACGGACTTCGTGTTGACGCTGTTGCATCAATGCTTTATCTTGACTACGACAGAAAAGAATGGCGTCCAAACTGCTACGGCGGAAACGAAAACCTCGAAGCTGTTGCATTCTTACAGAAGCTTAATACGTCATTATTCGGTCAGTTCCCGAATATACTTATGATTGCAGAGGAATCTACGGCTTGGCCTATGGTTATAAAGCCTGCAGATATCGGCGGTTTAGGCTTCAACTATAAGTGGAATATGGGCTGGATGAATGATATGCTCCAGTATATGTCCATGAATCCCGAATGGCGTCCCGACCACCACAATAAAGTTACATTCTCCTTCTACTATGCATTCTCGGAAAACTACATCCTTCCTATTTCCCACGATGAAGTAGTACACGGCAAATGCTCTATGCTTGACAAGATGAGCGGTCCGAGAGAATTAAGATTTGCATCCTACAGAACCTTCCTCGGCTATATGGCTGCCCACCCAGGAAAGAAGCTTCTCTTTATGGGACAGGAATTTGCTCAGTTCAAGGAATGGAACTATAAGACAGGACTTGACTGGGATGTTCTCGAGTTCCCCGAACATAAACAGCTCTGGGAATATCAGCAGGCACTCAATAAATTCTATCTTGAAACAAACGAGCTCTGGGAAGTTGATAACGACTGGACAGGTTTCAAGTGGATAAGCAGTGATGATTACAAGAACAGCGTTCTTGTTTTCCGCCGTTTCAATAAGAAGGGCGAGGAAATAATTGCTGTATTTAACTTCCAGCCTAAGTATCACGAACAGTACAGCTTTGGTGTACCTTACTACGCTGATTATGAAGAAATCTTCACTTCTGATGATACGAAATTCGGCGGAAGCGGTCTTTCCAACGGAAAGCTTAAATCCTATCGCGAGGATATGCACGGCGAACGCTTTGCTCTTACTATTAAGATTGCACCTATGTCTGCTATGTTCTTTAAGGCTAAGAACATAAAGGATTATGACGCTGAACAGCGTGCTAAGGAAGAAAAGAAGCGTAAGGCTGAAGCTAAGCGTGAAGCAGAAAAGAAGGCTAAGGCTGAAGCAGAGAAAAAGGCTAAGAAGTCTAAGTCCGATGCTGATAAAAAGGCTAAAAAGACCAAGACTGAAGCCGAAAAGAAGGCTAAGGATACTAAGGCTAAGACCGTTAAAAAGGCGGATGCTAAAGTTGAAAAGGCAACGGAGAAGAAAACTGCAGTTAAGGCTGTAGCGAAGAAATCCGAAGCTAAGAAAACCGTAAAAAAGTAAATTAATATAAATTCGGAGGTTAAAGAATATGAACCATGTAAAAAAAGAATGCGTGGCTATGCTCCTCGCAGGCGGACAGGGAAGCAGACTTTATGCTCTTACCCAGAATATGGCAAAACCTGCTGTTCCCTACGGCGGTAAGTACAGAATTATCGACTTCCCGCTCTCTAACTGTGTAAACTCCGGTATTGATACCGTAGGCGTTTTAACACAGTACCAGCCTCTCGTACTTAACGAGTACATAGGAAACGGTCACCCCTGGGGTCTCGATCGTGTACACGGCGGTGTTCACGTATTACCCCCTTACGAAACAGCATCCGGCAAGTCCTGGTACACAGGTACAGCTAATGCTATCTACCAGAACATAAGCTTTATCGATCGTTATAATCCCGATTATGTTGCAGTCCTCTCAGGCGACCACATTTATAAGATGGACTATAACGCAATGCTTGATTTCCACAAGAAAAAGAACGCTGACGCAACTATCGCTGTTCTTGAAGTTCCGTGGGAAGAAGCATCCCGTTTCGGTATTATGACAGCCGACGAAGAAGGCACAATCACAGAGTTTGCAGAAAAGCCTGCTGAACCTAAGTCCAATCTCGCATCTATGGGTGTATATATCTTTACATGGGCAACCTTAAAGCGTCACCTTATTGCTAACGAAATGGACCAGGGTGCTACAAAGGACTTCGGTAAGAACATTATTCCCGCTATGCTCGACGAAGGAAGCAAGCTTGTTGCTTATCACTTTGACGCATACTGGAAGGACGTTGGTACAATCGATTCTCTCTGGGAAGCTAATATGGATTGTCTTGATCCTAACGTTCCTCTCGATTTATACGATCCCCAGTGGAAGATTTACTCCCGTAACCCTGTTATGCCTCCTCACTACGCCGGCCCTAACAGCAAGATTGAAAACTCTATGATTTCCGAAGGCTGTGTTATTGACGGTGAAACAGATTTCTCTGTTCTCTTCAACGGTGTTACAATCGAAGAAGGTGCAACTGTTCGCTACAGTATCGTAATGCCCAATACAGTTATCAAGAAGGGTGCTGTTATTGAATATTCAATCGTAGGCGAAGACTGTGTAGTAGGTGAAGGTGCTCATATCGGTGAAAAGCCCGAAAATGTTGCAAACAGAGACGAATGGGGCGTTGCAGTTATCGGTCCCGGCGTAAATGTTTCCGATAAGGCAGTTGTTGAACCTAAGGCAATGATATCACAGGATATATAAACGTATAATTTAGAAAGGAACTTAAATAAAATGGCTAATATGTCTAATGTACTCGGTCTTATCTTTGCCAATATGCACGAATTAACCGTAACCGATCTTACAAAGAATCGTGCTATGGCTTCAATTCCTTTCGGAGCAAGATACAGACTTATAGATTTCCCTCTCTCTAATATGGTAAACTCCGGCGTTAACAACGTTGGCGTTGTAACAAAATCAAATTACCAGTCTCTCCTCGACCATATCGGTTCCGGTGATGAGTGGGATCTTTCCAGAAAAACAGGCGGTCTCCACTTCCTTCCGCCCTACAGCAACAATTTCGGTTCAACAGGCGGTCTCTACAGAGGCAGACTTGAAGCTCTTGCAGGCGTAATCGGATTTATCAAGAACGCACACGCTGATTATGTTCTTCTTACTGACTGTGACTGTGTTGCTAATATCGACTACAAGAAGGTTGTTGATTACCACGAAGCACAGGGTGCGGATATTACTGTTGTTTATGGTAAGACCTTGCTTACTCCCGAACAGACAAAGACAAGAACTATTCTTAAGGTTAACGAAGCTGATGAGGTTGTTGATGTACTTATTCGTCCCGAAATGGCTGGCGAATTCAATGCAAGCATGAACATCTTCGTAATGTCCAAGGAATTCCTTGTAAAGATTGTAAACGAATCTGCAAGCAGAAATCTCTACAGCTTTGAAATTAACGTTCTCCAGCACAGACTTGATGAATTCAAGGTTGTTGGTTATTGCTTTGACGGTTATTATTCACAGATCGACGGTATCCAGGCTTACTACCAGGCTAATATGGACCTTATGAACAAGGATGTAAGAAAGGCTCTCTTTAATTTTACAGATCCTATCTATACAAAGGTTCGTGATGAAGCACCTGCTAAGTACGGTCTCGAAGCTTCCAAAGAACAGCCTTATTGCTGACGGATGTATCATTGAAGGTACAGTAGAAAACTCTGTTCTCTTCCGTGGCGTTAAGGTTGGCAAGGGTGCAGTTGTTAAGAACTGTATCTTAATGCAGAATACCGAAGTAGGCGACAAGTGTGAACTCAACTATGTTCTTGCTGATAAGAACGTTAAGGTTGGTAACTACAGAAGCCTTTGCGGTACAGTTGATTACCCTGTATTCATCAACAAGGATTCTATCGTTTAATTAAATAACAAACACCGCACAATTATATTTGTGCGGTGTTGCTATATAAATAAAGGAGGTAAACGCAATGCCGTTTATTAATGTAAAGACAAACTGTGCTGTTGATAAGAATAAGGAAACAGCAATTAAATCAAAGCTCGGTCAGGCTATTACAGCTATCCCCGGAAAGTCCGAGGCGTGGCTTATGGTAGGCATAGAACCCGGATACAAGCTTTATTTCCAGGGCACAGACGCTCCTTGTGCTATTGCTGATGTAAGTATTCTCGGAACAGCATCAGCGTCTGTTCTTAGCGATCTTACAGGAAGAATAACCGATGTTATAAGCGGTGAACTTGATATTCAGTCGTCACGGATATATGTAAAATATTCACAGCATCCCGAATGGGGCTGGAACGGAAGTAACTTATAACAAAAAGTAATGTAATAAGAATACTATTCTTATAAAAGTGTTTATGAGCATTAACGAGGGAAACCCTTTTGAAAAAGGGCTTTCCCTCGAGCTCCCTTCCGAAAACTTT
>JAGANY010000018.1 GCA_017624025.1 Ruminiclostridium sp.
AATAAGAAAAGCCCCTGAAAGGGGCTTGCCTGAAAAATTATGCGGTTGGCAGACTATTCGGTGCGGTTGCAACCGCCGCCTGTAATAAGCCCTTACAGGGCTTGTGCAAGCCACCGGCTATGCCGGTGGTCTTGACTTAATAGGCTTTTTGTTATTTGCTGTTGAATGCCGAAAGGTAATCCTCTGCCTCGTTCTTTGAAATAATTCTTACAAAGGGCGGAAGAGTATCTTCTGAGATATGTCCTGTGCAGTTATAAAGACCGTAGTTTACAGTTTTGTGTGCTTCTTTTTTGTTCCAGTCGTGAAAACATTCTTTTTTTATATGCTTTCCGAGCTTACAGTCTATTAAAATTGTCTTAGCGTAATTCCGCCAGGGTCTTCCGATATATACTGTCTCATCGGGGCAGTTGCCTGTAAAATTACAATTCAGAAAAACATAGCCTACAGGCTCGTTTTTGTAGGCTGATGAAGCAGTTACGTATCCGTTTATCTCTTTTCCGCAATTTATAGAAAAAAGCTCGCATTCTTCAAAAAGCACTCTTGCACTTCCGAAGATAAAATCTACTTCGCCTTCGATATAACATCGTCTGTAAATCTGTGTCCCTTGTATTCGGGGAGCGTTTTCTGTAGGGCCTCTGAAACCGCCTTTTTCTATTTCCTTATGGGGGAGAGGACCTGTGAAAAGCGTATCCTGATGTCCGAGAACTCGGCAGTCTTCAAAAATAAGATTGTTTCCTTCGGCGTATAAAGCCACAGCCTGCCCTACATCACTTCCGAAGCCGGCGTTATTGGATACGGTAAGATTTCTGACAGTTACATTATCCGCATTTATGAGCATAGTGTATGAGCGGAAGGTGCCGAGCTTACCGTCGGGGTGAGGCATAAGGGCATAGTTGCCCGACTCGATTATGGTTTTCGTCTTGTCTTCGCCTATAATGGATATTCCGCTTACGAAAATTTCGGGACGTTCTTTGTAAATGCCGTTTTTTATGAATATGGTATCGCCTTCTAAGGCGTTTTTGACCGCTTCTGTTACAGAGGTATAATCGCCGTTTCCGTCTTTTGATACGATTATCATTTACATCTCACCGCTTTCATCGGATAAGTATTTCTTCTTAATGCGTTGTACCGTAAATATTGCGGCAATAACAGAAAGCACTCCTACCGAAACATTGCTTACAAGCATAACTATACCTGCACTTTCGCTTCCGTAGTCTGTGAAATTCTGGAGATACCAGAGCACAGGTACACGGAATACGAAAATTCTTGCGGCATTAAGAACGAGAGTAAGCTTAGTATATCCGTAGCCGTAAAGAAGAGCCATTACCGCCGCATTTATGCCGAGGGTTATCATACCGAGGATTTCATATTTAGTAACATCCTTTATAAGAAGGCGGAAGCTTTCATCTCCGCCTGCAAAAAGACCGCACACAGGGTCTAGATATGTTACGATTATTATTGTGAAAACTATACCTATTGCTATATTTATAATAAGCGTCTTGAAAAATGCATCAAGTGCACGTTTGTGCTTTCCGGCACCGATATTCTGGCTTATGATTGAAGAACCGCCTTCCTGGAAACCGTTCTGGAGGGAGGTGGGGATGCCGTCGATATTGTTTGAAATACCGAGAGCACCGACAGTTGCATCTCCGTAGAGAGTACACATAGAGTTTACGATAAGCTTTCCGTAAGCGAATGCCGCACGCTCCACAACAGCAGGAAGAGAGGTTTTAACTATAGGAGCGGAAACGCTTTTTGTAAAGCTTATAGCCGAAAGCGAGAACCCGAAGGGGCTTTCCTTATTGCTCATATTTTTTAGGGCGAAGCCGAAGAAAACAAGCTGTGAAATAAGGGTTGCGGCGGCGATAGTTACAACACCGCCTTCAAGAATATATACGAAAACAGCCGTAAGTCCGAGCTTTATTACAAGCACAAGTACGTTAAGATAAAGTATAAGCCTTGAGTTACCTCTGGCACGTTCTACTGCAATATAAACCGAGTTGAAGAAATTAAGCACAATAGCACCCAGTTCAACAGCAAAATATGCAGTTCCTTCAACTATCATAGCTTCGGTTGTTCCGTTAAGACGAAGAAAGCTTTCAGCAAAAGGAATTATAAGAAGCACAAGTATTCCCATTATTCCGCAAACGGCATAAAGAGAGCTTACACGTTTTTTTACAAGAGTATAATCTCCAGCACCATAGGCTTCGCTTATCTTCATTCCGCCGCCGATAGAAAGCCCTGTGCCTACAGCGGAAATAAGGTAGCTTATCTGTGAGATATAGGCTATGGATGAAACAGCTTCTGTACTTATATGGGAAGCTATAATTGTGTCGAGAATCTTGAAAAGGTGCATAAAGCCCTGGTATGCCATAAGGGGAACCGAGATTGCCGCAACGACACGCCACATATTTCCATTAAGGGCAAACTCACGGAAACGGCGGTCCTTTTCAGATAGATTGGCTTTAAGTTCTGCCATAACTGTCCTTTCATAAAAAAGCCGTACACATCCGACTGTATATTCAGTCGGACGGCACGGCACCGATCAGAAACCAAAGTAGTTTTTAGCGTTGTTATAAGAAATATCGTTTACGATTTCGCCGAGAGTATTTAAATCGTCGGGGAATTCTCCGTTTTCAACAAGCTCACCGAAGAAGTCGCAAAGTATTCTTCTGAAATATTCGTGACGGGGGTAGGAGAGGAAGCTTCTCGAGTCGGTAAGCATTCCTACAAAGCCTGCAAGATAGCCGAGATTTCCGAGAGAAATAAGCTGTTCACGCATACCTGTCTTATGGTCGTTGAACCACCATGCAGAGCCGTGCTGAATCTTGCTGACAGCCTCATTGCTCTGGAAACAGCCGAGAATTGTATCGATAGCCTGGTTATCGTGGGGGTTGAGGCTGTAGATAATTGTCTTAGGGAGAGCGTTTTCCTTTTCGAGAGCGTTAAGATATTCTGCTGTTTCGGAAGAGGGGGCATAGTTGTTTATACAGTCATAACCTGTATCGGGACCGAGCTTTTCGAACATCTTTGTGTTGTTGTCACGCTTCGTACCATAGTGAAGCTGCATTACCCAGCCTCTCTTCTGGTATTCCTTGCCACAGAAAAGCATAAACATAGTCTTATAGCTCTTTACATCAGCGTCGCTTATTGCTTCGCCTCTGAGCTTTCTTGAAAAAATATCTTCAATTTCGCTTTCGGAAGCGGGTGCATAATATACGTATTCGAGAGCGTGGTCGGAAACACGGCACTTCATTTCTCCGAAGAAATCCATTCTCTTGATAAGTGCATTTTTAAGGTCGGAATAGTTCTTGATTTCAATACCGCTTACCTCGGAAAGCTTAGCGATATAGTCAGCAAAGTCCTTCTTTTCAATATTCATAGCCTTGTCGGGTCGCCAAGCGGGATATACCTTTGTTTCGAAAGAGGAATCCGAAGCTAAAAGCTTATGCCATTCGAGAGAATCAACAGGGTCATCTGTCGTACAGATAACTTCAACACCGGACTGTTTGATAAGACCTCTTACGCTCATATCTGCTTCAGCAAGCTTATTATTGCAGAGGTTCCATACTTCTTCAGCAGTTTCACCGTTAAGAACGCCATAGTAGCCGAAATAACGCTGAAGCTCAAGGTGGCTCCAGTGGAGAAGAGGGTTTCCGATTGCTTTTCCTACAACCTCAGCCCATTTCTGGAACTTTTCTCTGTCGGAAGCGTCGCCTGTGATATATTTTTCATCTACGCCGGCGGAACGCATAAGACGCCATTTGTAATGGTCGCCGCCGAGCCATACCTGTGTGATATTCTCGAACTTTCTGTCTTCTGCAATCTCACGGGGATTGATATGACAGTGGTAATCGATAATCGGTTGCTTAGCTGCATAATCGTGGAAAAGCTTTACAGCAACGGGAGTTGAAAGGAGAAAATCCTTGTCCATAAATTTCTTCATTGTGGTATATCCTTTCTCATATAAATTTTGTAGAACTGCGTTCTATGATTTCGCCCGAAAAAACAGCATTCTTCGGAACAGATTTTTCTTCGGAAAATACACTCATAAGAGTTGATACACAGTGGTGGCATATAGCCTCAAGCTTGTTGTCAACAGAAGTAAGTTCGGGTTCACAGCATTCTGCAATATCGAAATTGTTATAGCCTGCAACGAAAAGTTCATCGGGAACAGAAATTCCCTTGTTCTTTGCGTATTTAAGAACACCGGCCGCAAGTATATCGTCGGAAGTTATAACACCGTCAAATTCTATACCGCTTTCAGCAATATTTGTTACGAAGTTCTTTGCTTCGTGTACGCCTATTCCATGCGATTTTATGAAATGACAATTCTTTTCGGAAACAGGAATGTTATGATCCTTCATAGCGTCATAAAAGCCTTCGAGCTTCTTAATTCCGCTGTATGAATTGGAGCTGTAAATATAAATCGGTTTTTTCTTTCCGCTTTTAATGAAGCGTTTTGTGATTTCGTATATAGCACCGTGGTCATCACACACAGTACTGTATATATTAGGAGCATTGAGCACACCGTTTACTATCATAATCGGAATAGTATCTGAGGCTTTCCTTATATATGTATTCTTTTCATCATTGTTTTCAACGTAATTGGAACCTACGAGAACAACAGCGCCAACTCTTTTTGAAAGAAGAAGCTCAAGGCAGTTCTTCTTTACATCGTGGCTATAGCCTGTACAGGAAAGAAGAGAGTCATAGTTGTTTTTGCGGAGATCCTGTTCTATATAATATACAGCACGTGCAAGATAAGGGTCGGAAGCGTCGGCACACATAATGCCGATTGTTTTCATAGTGTTGAGACCGAGACCTCTTGCAAATACGTTAGGGGTATATCCGTACTCATCTATAGCAGCAAGTACTTTTGTGCGGGTTTTTTCACTGACACTGGTACTGCCGTTAATAACTCTTGAAACAGTAGCGATAGATACGCCTGCTTTTTCGGATATATCGTATATGTTCAAGTAAATCACCCTTTCAGCAGTAATATATTGTTGTAAGCACTTACAACATTACAAGGTTAATTATACAACTGAAGGACTATAAAATCAATAGCTTTTTCAAAAACTTGGATATTATGCACAAAATTATTTAAAATTTTTGTGATTATATATGAAAACGTTCGCAAAATATTGACAGATAATAAAAATAAGCGTATAATCCAAAGTGTAAGGACTTACAAAAACTTACATTTGTAAGTTCTTACATTCCTTATTGTAAGGACTTACATATATCGATTTAAGGAAGGAAATGACTTTGAAGGCAATAAACGAAATCGTTACAGAGAAAAAACAGCGTCCTGTAAAAGTAGTACAGTTCGGTGAAGGAAACTTCTTAAGAGCGTTCGCTGATTATATGATCGACATACTTAATGAAGAAACCGATTTTAACGGAAACATTGTTCTTCTTAAGTCTATAAGATACGGTTCCATCAGTCGCTTCGAGGAACAGAATAATTTATATACTGTTTATTTAAGAGGACTTGAAGGCGGAAAGGAAACCGTTAAGAAAAGAATAGTAACAAGCGTCGAAAAAGCGGTTGCCTGTTATGAAAGCTATGATGAATACACAGAGCTTGCTAAAATCGATACATTAAGATTTGTAATATCCAACACAACAGAAGCGGGTATCGTTCTCGACCTTAATGATAAGCTTGAAATGACTCCACCCGACAGCTATCCGGCTAAGCTTACAAAGTTCCTTTATGAACGTTATACATATTTTAAGGGCGATAAGGATAAGGGTCTTATAATTCTCCCTGTTGAACTTATCGACGATAACGGTAAAGAATTATACCGTTGTGTGAAAGTACTTACAAAAGCCTGGGGCCTTGAAGAAGGCTTTGTAAAGTGGCTTGAAGAGGCTTGCGTTTTTACAAGCACTCTTGTTGACAGAATCGTTACCGGTGATCCGAAGGACGAAGATAAAGCGATCTTCGAGGAGTTCGGATATGAGGACGGGCTTTTAGTTACAGGCGAACCCTTCGCACTCTGGGTAATAGAATCCGATAAGGATATAAGCGATGAGCTTCCTTTCGGAAAGGCAGGTCTTCCCGTTATCTTTACCGATAACCATAAGCCCTATAAACAGCGTAAGGTTCGTATCCTCAACGGTGCACACACCTCTTTCGTTCTTGCTTCCTATCTTGCAGGAAATGATTATGTAGGCGAATCAATGGACGATGAAACAATGTTCGGTTTTATGAAGTCCACAATTTTTGACGAGGTAATACCTACCCTTGAGCTTCCCGAAAGCGACCTTATCGAATTTGCGGAAGCGGTAATTGACAGATTCAGAAATCCTTTTATAAAGCATTCGCTTCTTGCGATTTCTCTTAACAGCGTTTCAAAATGGAAAGCAAGATGTATGCCGAGTTTCATCGAATATATAAATCGTAAAGGCTCGCTTCCGAAGCATCTTACATTCTCACTTGCTTCTCTTATTGCTTTCTATAACGGTGCCGAGATAAAAGACGGTGCGTTGATTGGCAAGCGAAATGAAAGCACTTACGAAATCAAGGACGATATGTCGGTTCTCGAATTCTTTGCAGAAAATTCTTCTCTTCCTGCAAAGGAGCTTGCTGAAAAGGTTCTTTCCGAAGAGGCATTCTGGGGACAGGATCTTACAAAGTATGAGGGCGTATCCGAAGCGGTTGCTTCTTACCTCGGCGATATAAGAGAACTCGGAATGAGAAAGGCTCTCGAAAAGAATTTCGGATAAGGAGTTCTTATATGGAGATTATAAAGATAAACGAAAACGATAATGTGGCTGTAGCGGTTACAATGATTCCAAAGGGCACAGCAGTAGAAAATGTAACAGCCTTAAGGGATATACCTGCAGGTCATAAAATTGCGTTATCATCTATAGATAAAGGCTCGGCGGTTGTAAAGTACGGTTATCCTATCGGAAAAGCCACCGAAGATATAAAGGAAGGCGACTGGGTACATACGCACAACCTTAAAACAGCTCTTTCGGGAGTAATTGATTATACGTATGAGCCTATCGGAGCCGAAAATGTAACCGCTTCCAAAAAACTCAGCTTTATGGGTTTCGAAAGGGAAGACGGTAAAGTCGGAGTAAGAAACGAAATCTGGATAATTCCAACAGTCGGATGTGTAAACGGAGTTGCGGGTGCTCTCGCAAAAAGAGCTTCGGGACTTGTTACAGGAACGATTGATGAAATAGTTTCTTTTCCACATCCCTACGGTTGCTCCCAGCTCGGAGATGACCAGGAAAATACAAGAAAGATTCTTTCCGACCTTGTGAATCACCCGAATGCAGGCGGTGTGCTTGTGCTCGGACTTGGCTGTGAAAACAGCGGTATTGAGATTTTAAAGGAATATATCGGAGAATATAATGAAAAAAGAGTAAAATTCCTTAAGTGCCAGGATTTCGAAGATGAAATCGAAGAGGGAATGAAGCTTCTTACAGAGCTTGCCGAATATGCAGGCGGATTCAAGCGTACCGAAGTAAGTGCAGATAAGCTTATAATCGGTCTTAAATGCGGAGGCTCCGACGGATTCTCGGGAATTACCGCAAATCCTCTTGTAGGACGTTTTTCAGATCTCCTCGTAGCACAGGGCGGAACAACGATTTTAACGGAAGTTCCGGAAATGTTCGGTGCAGAAACAATTCTTATGAACAGAGCAACGGACGAGGAAATTTTTAATAAAACAGTAAACCTTATAAATAACTTCAAATGCTATTTCGAAAGTGCGGGTCAGCCCATATATGAAAATCCCTCTCCGGGAAATAAAGACGGCGGTATCTCAACTCTCGAGGATAAATCTCTCGGCTGTACACAGAAATCGGGAACAAGTCCTGTAAACGGAGTTCTCGAATACGGCGACAGAGTAAATAAAGCAGGTCTTAATCTTCTTTCCGCTCCCGGAAACGATCTCGTTGCTTCAACCGCACTTGCGGCGGCAGGAGCACACATTGTACTGTTCACAACAGGAAGAGGTACACCGTTTGCGTCTCCTGTACCGACAGTAAAAATTTCGAGCAATTCGCCTCTTGCAGATAAAAAATCGGGCTGGATTGATTTCAATGCAGGCCCTATAGCAGAGGATAAGACAATAGACGATTTAGCAGGACTTCTTATGGAGTTTGTTCTTGAAACAGCTTCGGGAAAGAAAGTAAAAAGCGAGATTTCCGGCTATCACGATATGGCAATATTTAAAAAAGGAGTAACATTATAGTGAATTCAGTAATCGAAGAAATATCAAAAATCGGTATAGTGCCTGTAATCGCACTTGACGATGTAAAGGACGCTGAGCCTCTCGGAAAAGCACTTTGTGAAGGCGGTCTTCCTTGTGCAGAGGTAACATTCAGAACTGCTGCCGCTGAAGAAAGCATCAGAATTATGGCAGAAAAGTTCCCCGAAATGCTCGTTGGTGCAGGTACTGTTCTTACTACGGAACAGGTTGACAGAGCAGTAGGTGCAGGTGCTAAGTTTATAGTAAGCCCCGGTCTTAATCCTAAGGTCGTTGCTTACTGTACCGAAAGAAACATTCCGATTGTTCCCGGCTGTGCAAACCCCAGCGATATTGAACAGGCTATCGAACTTGGACTTGACGTAGTAAAGTTCTTCCCAGCAGAAGCAGCAGGCGGTCTCAATATGATAAAGGCTATGAGTGCTCCTTATACTTCTGTTAAGTTTATGCCTACAGGCGGTATTAATGCCAACAACCTTATCGATTACCTTAATTTCGGCAAGATAGTTGCTTGCGGCGGTTCCTGGATGGTAAGCAAGGATATGATTGCAGCAGGTCAGTTCGATAAAATCGCTGCTCTTACAAGAGAGGCAGTTACAAAGATGCTCGGCTTCGAACTCAAGCATATCGGCATCAATGAAGCAGATGAAGGGGCTGCAGACAGCACAGCAACAGCCTTCGACAAGATGTTCGGTTTTACGAAGAAGGTTGGCGGAAGCTCAATTTTTGCAGGTACGGGTATTGAGGTTCCTAAAGCTCCTTATCTTGACAAGAACGGTCACATCGCAATCGGAACAAACTACATCAACCGTGCAATCTATCACCTCGAAAAGAACGGTGTTGAGTTTGATTACGATACTGAAAAAAGAGATGAAAAGGGTAACCTTAAAGCAATATATTTAAAGGGTGAATTCAGCGGCTTTGCGGTTCATCTTTTACAGAAATAAGAAAGGATGATCTGATATGTCCAAGAAAGTTGTTACTTTCGGCGAAATTATGTTAAGACTTGCTCCCGAAGGTTATTACAGATTTGTACAGGCTGAAAGCTTCGGTGCAACATACGGCGGCGGTGAAGCTAACGTTGCGGTTTCTCTCGCAAATTACGGCTATGACGCTAAGTTCGTTACAAAGCTTCCTAAGCACGAAATCGGTCAGTGTGCAATAAATTCTTTAAGAAAATACGGTGTTGACACCTCTGATATAGTAAGAGGCGGCGACAGAGTAGGTATCTACTATCTCGAAAAGGGTGCATCCCAGAGACCTTCAAAGGTTATTTACGATAGAGCAGGTTCTTCTATCGCAACAGCTACAGCTTCTGATTTTGACTGGAACAAGATTTTTGAAGGTGTAGAATGGTTCCACTTTACGGGTATTACTCCAGCTCTCAATGACAGCGTTGCAGAAATCTGTATGGAAGCCTGCAAGGCTGCCAAAGAGAGAGGAATTACAATAAGCTGTGACCTTAATTACCGCAACAAGCTCTGGTCAAAGGAAAAGGCCGGACAGGTAATGGGCGAGCTTTGCAAGTATGTTGATGTATGTATTTCCAACGAGGAGGATGCCAATGACGTATTCGGTATCAAGTCTGAGGGTACAGAGGTAACTGCTGGTGAGCTGAATAAGGAAGGCTACAAGGAAGTTGCGCAGAAGCTGACAGATCGTTTCGGATTTAAGAAGGTCGCTATCACACTTAGAACTTCCATCTCTGCAAATGATAACCGTTGGGCAGCTATGCTTTACGAGGATGGACAAAGCTACTTCTCTAAGGAGTATTTAATGCACATCGTTGACCGTGTAGGTGGTGGAGATTCCTTCGGCGGCGGATTGATCTACGCTTGCTTGAATGACTACGATCCACAGGCTACCATCGAGTTTGCAGTAGCAGCAAGCTGCTTAAAGCATTCTATCGAGGGTGACTTTAACATGGTAAGTGTTGACGAGGTCAAGAAGTTGGCTGGTGGAGATGCTTCTGGACGTGTACAGAGATAAGATATTTTAGATATAATAAAAGGCGGTATGTTCCCGTGGGGAGCATACCGTTTTTTAATGAAATCAATATTATAAGAAAAAATAGTTCGGCACATCATGCATTCTTTTGATAAAATCCGGTAAATCACTGGCGATCTCCTGCTTTCCGCGATAAATTG
>JAGANY010000019.1 GCA_017624025.1 Ruminiclostridium sp.
AGCCTGGTCAACAGTATCGTACCCCACAACAACAACCTACACACATACAGGTCTTACCAACGGCACAGCGTACAAGTACAGAGTACTTGCATACGTTGACGGTGCGTGGACAACAGCTTCTGTTGTTGTAACGGCTACACCCGGTATATATGATGAATTGGGCGATGCAAATCCGCTCACATAAATGTTAATAAAATCCTGTTGCACCTTTATGGTGTAACATGATTTTTCTTTTAAAAATATTGACGATGAATATTTCGCATGTTATAATGTTTGGAAAAAGAAAAAGCCGATTTAGCGGAGGAAGAGATATGAATATAATCATTGACGGATATAAAGCAAATACAAAGGAAAATTATCTGTACCGAGGCGTTGGTATGGTTACAGGTAATAATTCATCACGTCTTTTACTAGATTATAAGACGGAAAACCCCGATGCATACAACAAAATTCTTGAGTATATATTCGGCGAAAAAGGACTGGCAGCCGCTCATCTTAAAATCGAGATGGGGTCGGATATAAACTCTTCCTCTGGTACTGAACCTGCTGTAAAAAGAACAGAGAACGAAATTGCAAATGTAACGAGAGGTGCAGGATACCAGCTTGCTGCTGACGCGAAAAAGATTAATCCTAATCTTACTCTCGATATGCTATGGTGGAGCGAGCCTTTGTGGATTACCGAAGCGGAAAATGTGTATGAAGCACGGTATAAATGGTATAAGGAAACTCTCGATGCGGCATATAACACATACGGGCTTAAGTTCGATTATGTAAGTGCGACACAGAACGAAAGAGCAGCGGACAACGAATGGATAAAATTCCTGTCGAGGTCTTTAAAAGCGGAAAAGGACTGCCCGTACGATTATTCAAGAATAAAGGTTGTTGCAGGTGACGAGGTATGCACATGGAGAGCGGCAGAGGATATGCTGAACGATGCTGAGCTTCGTGATGCTGTCGATGTTGTCGGCTCTCATTACACAAGCTTTTCTTCTGAAGAGGCACAGAAGCTTGCTTCTGATTATGGTAAAGAGCTTTGGTTTTCCGAGTCAAGCACTCCTATGGTTTATGCACAGGGTACGTACCGCTATGATAAGACAGGCTCGGGTATCGGGGGCCTTAACGGCATTCTCGATATAGCCAACAGATTTATTACGATGTATCCAAAAGGAAAAATGACACTTTGCGAATACCAGCCCGTAGTATCGGCGTACTATGAGGGCGTTACTTATTCCCATAAGCAGTTTATTTCTGCCTGTGACCCCTGGAGCGGTTATTATTACCTGGACAGCGGTTTCTTTATGCAGATGCATTTTTCACAGTTTATGAAAAAAGGCTGGGCATTTATTGACGATGCCTGTAACGGTGACGGTAAGATAGGCGGAGACGGCCACGCTCTTACAGATTCGGTTTACAGCTATATGACCGCAAAGGATATCGTTACCGATGACTACAGCGTTGTTATCACGAATACAACTCCCGACGAAATTACATACAATGTTACTGTTAAGAACTTAAAAAAAGCCTCTTCCGAAATGCATATATGGGAAACGAGAGGCCCCAATACAAGAGAAGGGGAATATAACGAGAATTATTTCAAGAATATCGGCTCGCTTGTTCCCATAGATAACTGTGACGGAACATACAGCTACAGCATTACCGTTAAACCCGATTCCTTGGTTACATTATCGACCATAAAGCTCGATTATAACGAAGCGGAATATAAGAATGCTGATGAAAGCGAAAAGACAGTTCTTCCGCTTCCTTATGCCGATGATTTCGAGTATAAGAACTATGCTTCGGATTATCTTTCTTCGAGAGGCTATGCACCTCGTTATACTACTGACCAGGGCGGAGCCTTCGAGGTACAGACCGACGAGAGCGGAAACCATTATCTTATGCAGCTTATTACGCCCGAAACAAAGGCGAAGGAATGGGGCGGAACACCGAACCCGACAACTAATTTCGGCGATGACCGCTGGAGCAGCTACAGCGTTTCGGCAGATATAAAGCTCACCGAAAGCAATAACGCCGACAGCAATTATGCAGGTGTCGGGCTTCGCTATATTCTTGCCGCTGAGGGCGACAGTGGTTATAGCTTCCGTCTTTTTGAAAGCGGAAAATGGACTCTTCTTAAAGGCGGTTCTGAAATAGAAAGGGGTACCGTTTCCGATATTGAAGCGTATAAATGGAACCGGCTTAAAATAGAGGCTGAAGACGGTAGGATAAGAGGATATATAAACGGAAAGCTTATAACCGAGCATAATTCCGAAAATGAATCTGTCTTTAATTCGGGCCGTGCCTCGCTTTCAAGCTCATACAATAAGAATTGTTTTGACAACATTCTTGTGGAACCTATTGAGAGCAAGGAGACGTATATTACCCGTTACGACAATACGGACAGATGCTTTACAAGCTATGAGGGTGATATTGATTTTGAGACTATCGGAAGCTTCAGAAGCTATAAGCGTACTCTTTTCAGCTGCCGCAAGGGTTCAAGGATAACGTTCAGCTTTGATGGTACAGGTGCAGCTCTTACGGGCAATACAACAGGCGATTGTGTTATAAAGGTAACTGTTGACGGAGCTTCTTACGGAGAAATAAAGCTTCCCGAAGCCTCACACAGAGAATCTTCGTATCAGTTAAGAGGGCTTAAGAACGGTAACCACACTGTTGTTATAGAAGTTGTTTCGGGTACTTTAGGTATCGATTCTCTCGAAGTAACAGAGTCTTTCAGAAAAGAATAAGCCCTCTGTAATTAAGGGCGATGCTCTTATATAAGTATTATGGGCATTTATCGGGAGAAACCTTTCTGAAGAAAGGCTTTCTCCCGAACCCTCTTCCAAAGATTTTTAATATAAATTTAAGACCCATAGGGTAACACCCTATGGGTCTTGAATTTAAACTGAAAGTTTTCGGAAGGGAGTATGAGGGAAAGCCCTTTTTCAAAAGGTTTCCCTCAATAATACTCATAGCACTTATATGAGGACATTACCCTGATTACAGGAGGGATTATTCGCTTATAAGCTCTCTTACTTCGACGCTTTTTATTTTTCTTGCAGCAAAATAAGCGAAGATGAAGAAGCTTGCACAGATTGCGGCGGCAGGGATGATGAATGTTGTAAAGGTTATGGGTGTTTCGATTCTTGTAAGACCTACTATTCTTAAAAGTATTCCGAGAAGAGGTCTTGTAAAGAAGAATGATACAACAGCACCTATTACAGAACCTATAGCGGCGATTATCATAAATCGGAACGAGAACTGAAGCTGAAGCTTTTCAGCGGTAAAGCCGAGAGATTTAAGTATTCCGATATCGGTACGTTCCTTTGTAAAGGTTTTTGTACATATCATATTTATTACAACAAGAGAGAAGATTATTGATATAGAGAAAACTACGATTAAGACAATAAGGCATATAGCGTCTATCATTTTTATCACACCGTCAGCGGAGTTATCTTCTTCTCTTATTATAGTTGTGGAAATAATATCGCTGTGCTTTTCTTCAAGTGATTTTGAAACCTCATCTGCAAGGCTGAAATCCGATACCTCTATGTAACAGTTTGGGAGATTACCTGTGATTCTGTATCTTCCTTCGGCGGTCATTGTAAAGGTTTTGCCTAACTCTGAAAGCGACTGGTAATAGCCTGTGACAATAAATTCCTTAGCATTTTTTCCGCTTCCGATTAAAACCGTATCTCCGATTTTTACATCAAGCTCATCGGCAACGATTTCTGTAATTGCCACTTCGTTATCATAAACAGGTACTCTTCCTTCAAGAGGCTGGTACATAAGCTCAACGGGAGTTGCGGCGTCGCACCAGAACTCAACATCGTTCATAAGCATATACTCTGTGGTGTTGAAAAAGACCTTAGCGTTGCTGTCGGTTTCGTAAACGGTCTCTTCTATTTTCTTCATATCCTCTATCTTCATTTCATCGGAAGTTATTGCGATTACGTTAGGATAAATCATACCCGACATAAATTTACCGCCCGAAAGCCTGTCGGAGAGGACGATAATTGACATCATAAAGTAAACGAGAAGAGCGGCAATAAGGATTACGCCTATATAGCTTTTTCCTCTTGAGGTGAATTGTCTCATACCCATAAAGAAAGAGAGAGGCTTTGCTTTTATGGGTAAATTAAGACGGCTGTCGAAATGGATTTCGGATTTACCGCCCGAAATTGCACGTACAGGAGAAATTTTGCTTATCTTTCCTGTAGCAAGAATTAAGAAAACCACAGTTAACGCAATTACAGCGGCAGATAAAATTCCGCATTTAAGGAATGAAACATAATGAACGGTTGCGAGACCTGTAATACCCTGGAAAATAGTACCGAGAAGGAAAAGTACAGGTACGGAAAGAATAAGACCGATAACAGCACCTATCACTTCCGCAATAATATACTGGAGAATATAAACGAGACGGATTTTCCACGTTGTAAAGCCCTGTGATTTAAGTATGCCGAGGTTTATATATTCCATCTCAACAGAGGTCGTAATACTGTGGTACATTGTTATTATCGCAATAATGATAAGAAGAATAACGAAAGCGACAACTACTCCAGAGCCTGTGTCGGAATAGAGCTTCGTATAGCTTTCTGTTTCCTCGTCGGAGATTACGAGATTGGAAATCTCGGTAAGATTACAGCTTTTATTAAGCTCCTTCTTTATCTCTAAATAGTCTGCACCATTACGGAAATATACGCTCGTTTCAATATTCCGCCAACTTTCTCTTGCATCGGCATACATTTTTTCGTAATCGGCCTTGTTTACAAAATAACGCTTTGTACCGATGATTGCAGCACCGAAATTAGGGTCGGCAATAAAGCCTTTTATCTTGAAATTCTATGTAATGAAGTTGTCTGAAGTCTCTGTTCCCGGTTCAATTTCGGATGATATTTTGAAGCTTATATCAGTACTGATATCGACATTCTCATAAAGTCCTTTTATAGAATAGGGAATGTATATTTCGCCTTCCTTAAGAGGCTCGGGATTTTCAATATACCCTGTGAAGCTGTCATTGAACACACGGAAAACATTATAGCTTTCGGGAAAGAGATAGTCTGACTGATACATTTCCTGACCGGCTATTTTATCGCCGTTGCTCATTATGCAATCTCTTGTTTTTACGTCAACAACATCGGGATTGTTCCTTATTGCTTCGAAGACTTCTTCGCTTGCGTCATCCTTCCACATAAACACAGTCATATCAGGAACACATGACCATATTTTTGCTTCTTTAATGGTGCGGTCGATATTATCATTGTTGCTGATAGTTCCCGTAAAGGAAAGTACGATTATCGCCATAAGGGCGGCAATACTCTTGAAAGAGCCTTTTTTATGCTTTATATTTGCTTTTAAAAGCTTCAGAATTTCCATACCGCACCTCACCATTCCATTGATGAGAGCCAGGAGTTTACCTGTGTTTCACGGCTCTTTTCGTTTTCGGGAGTATAGGCCGGAAGCTCGAGGTCGCCTATAACTGCACCGTCGGCAATATAAATGATTCTTGTGGCACGAAGAGCGGCACGGCTGTCGTGGGTAACCATTAAAATGCTCTGACCGTTATTATTGAGGTCGGTAAGAAGATTTAAAACTTCGGTTGTATTCTTTCTGTTGAGAGCACCTGTAGGCTCATCCGCAAAAAGAATCGAGGGGTTATTTATAACCGCTCTCGCTATAGCACATCTCTGCTGTTCACCGCCCGAACACTGTGACGGGAGCTGTGTTTTTATATGAGAAATCCCCATTTTCTGAAGCAGTTCGTCTGTACGCTTGTTTACGTCTTCGGCAGATACTGATTTATTGAGATAGCCCGGAACAGCAATATTTTCAAAAAGATTTAAGTTGCTGACTAAGTGCATCTGCTGGAAAATAAAGCCGAAATCTCCGTGACGAAGCTCCGCAAGCTTCTTTTCGGAAAGCTTTACAATATCCTTTCCGTCATACATAACGGAACCGCCTGTGGCTCTGTCCATACCGCTGAGAGCGTACAAGAGAGTAGATTTACCTGAGCCCGAAGCTCCCATTACAACAGTAAAATCGCCCTCATATATTTCAATATCGAGATTTGATAAAATGTGATTCTGTGTGCCGTTATGGGCGAAGCTTTTTGAAAGACCCTTTGCTGATAAAATAGTTTTTTTCATAAGTAATGCACCTTTCTTTTTTGTCGTTATCTGTATTTTACCGCAAAAGTTATTAAGAAGTAATTAAGAAAGCTTTGTTTTAAGATTATTTTTTGTGTACAGGCAGAGTAATTGTGACCTCGAGACCCTTGTCACAGTTTTTAAGGGACACACTACCGCCCGATTGCTCCATAACATATTTTACTATAAACAAGCCGAGACCTGAGCCTTGTTCTCCTCCGCAATTCTTACCTCTGTAGAACTTTCCGAAAATAAAGGGCATATCTTCGTCGGGTATGCCCTCGCCGTAGTCTCTGAAATGAATGCTTACGTTTTCCGTATCACGGGTTATACGTACATCAATCTTGGTTTTTGCATATTTCGAAGCGTTGGAAACAATATTTCCTATAATCTGTGATAAGCGGTTTTTATCCGCATTTACCATTATTTCGTCATAATTACACTCAATATCCGTATCGGGATAAATGTTTATGTTTTCTTTTACAAATCCGCAAAGCTCGAAAACTTCGGGGTTCATTTTAAGCTTGTCCAGGTCGGAAAGAGAATGAAGGAACATATCATCCGTAAGCCTTGCAACATCATCACATTTGCTCATAATTACGGAGAGGTATTTCTGTCTTTTTTCGGGAGTAGTATCAAGCCCCGCCTCAAGTCCTTCGGTATATGCACGAATAGAGGCTATGGGTGTTTTTATATCGTGGGAAAGGGAGGCAATAACGGTTTTGTTGTTCTCAATCGCTTCTTTTTCACAGGTGCGTGCTTTTATTATCTCCCTTCTCATACTGTCAAATGCCCAGGTGAATTTACCGAAATAGTTTGTTCTTTCGTAGTTAAGAGGGATATCAAGGTCTCCGCCAGCAATACGTTCGGCGAAACGTGAAAGCTTTTCGAAGGGGCGGAGAACCGAGAACCATATATAAGCGAAAACAGCAATAATTAAAACCGAAATGCCTAAAAAGAACCAGAAATATATATTGTTGTTTTTCTGTGCTTCGTATTCCGCCAGTGCGGTTTTAAGTCCGTCGGTTTTTAAAAGTGCAGTTTCGCTGTCGCCTTGCAGTATAAGCTGTTCGATTTCGTTTACCGATACAGCGAAGCTTCCTAAATCGACTTCAGAGTTTTTGCTTTCGAAATTATATATAACTGCTGTAAAAACCGCAAGCAAGGATATAAAAATAATAACGGCAGATATAATATATTTTTTCATTCCGCCACCTCCAGCATATATCCTACCTTGTAAACTGTTTTTATGTATTTCGGCGATGCGGGTTCATCCTCAAGCTTTTCTCTTAGCCAGCGTATATGTACGGTAAGAGTAGAGGGTTCCACCTCAGAGAAAGCACCCCATACCTCCGAAAGAAGCTTTTCCTTTGAAACGGCGGTATTTATGTTTTCACAAAGATAGGCGAGCAGGTCGAATTCACGTAAGGAAAGAGAAACAGCTTCTTCGTTTCTTGTTACCGAACGGGAGGTTATATTTACAGTGATATTGCCGAACTTTACGATTTTTTCCTGCTGTCTGAAACCATACGCACGGCGGATAAGAGCATTCACTCTCGATAAAAGCTCTTTCATAGAGTAAGGCTTCGGGAGGTAGTCATCACCGCCTATATCAAAACCGCTTATACGGTCGTCCTCGCTGGTTCTCGCACTTGCAAAAATTACGGGGACTTCCGAGACCTGTCTTAATTCCGAGCAGATTTTAAAGCCTGTTCCGTCAGGCAGGTTTATATCAAGAAGAACAAGGTCGAATTTCTCTCCCGAAAGAACAGAGAACGCCTCTTCACAGCTTTCCGCACAGGTTACCTTATAATCGTAGCTTTCCAGCATTTCAGATATAATAAAGGATAGATCCTTGTCATCGTCAACAATAAGTATTTTTTTCATAATACAGTTCCTCCGAAGATTACTGGTTTTATTATAGCATAAGGAAGCGTTTATTTCAATTGAAATGTTGATAGTACCGTATTCTTTTATTGAGATAACAGATACGCTTATAGCATAAATTTGATGTTTTAAGCAAAAATTTTACGGAAAAGCTTGACAAATGACATTCGGGGTGCTATACTGGGTTCATAATTTTTTTGAAAAGGAGGCAGACATTATGTTTAAGCATACTTATCGTACATCAACAACATTTATATCCGGAAATGAACACTTGTCTGCCGTTACACACATTCTTTAATGTGTTTTTATTGGTATTTAAAGCGTGCATTTCTGTATGAATTGTACGCTTTTTTTGTTTTTATAAGGAGGGTAAATTATGGGAAAGGTTTTTGATTGCTGTTTTTGTTTAGGAAAGGACTGGTTCAGATACCGTGTCGGAGCAATTATAGTTTCTGACGGCTATGCTTTATTTTCTTACGGGGAAAGCTGTGGCTATTACTATACTGTCGGCGGTGGAGTACGTATAGGAGAAAAGTCAGAGGACGCTGTATGCAGAGAGGTTTCGGAGGAAACAGGCGACAGCTTCGTTATAGAAAGACCTCTTTGCCTCGTAGAGAATTTTTTTGACGGCGATGGTGCATTGGAAGGACTTGATTGCCACACTATTGAGCTTTATTATCTTATGAAGCCGAAAGAGAAGAAGGAATATGATAAGATAAGCCTTACAACAGGCGGAGACAGCGAAAAAATGCGTTGGATACCGATAGATAAAATCGATGAATACGATATACGTCCTGTCGTTGTAAAGGAGCTTATAAAGAACATGCCTGAGGAATTCAAGGTTATTAAAAATGATGAGAGATAAGGAGACAAAATGAAAGAGAAAAAAGAAAAACCAAAATATTCCTCTTTCTCCAACGTTATGTATATGCTGAATATACTATGGAGAGGGAGTAAGGGATACGTCATTTACACGTTTATAAAGGAGTTCAACGAAAACGTGTTCTGGACGATATTCTCGGTATATCTGACAGAGTGGATATACGTTGCAATTGAAAACAAAACGCCCTTTACAGCACTTGCCTCGTTTGTCGGAGCAATGTGTATCGGGCATATCTGCATACATATCACAGCGGCAATACACCAGCTTTGCGAAAAGCAGTTTTTGCCGAAAATGTATCAGAATTTTTACAAGCGTGTTATAAAAAAGTCGATTTCAATGGAGTACTCACAGTTTGAGCGTCCCGATTTCTATGATAAGTACACACGTGCGTTGAACGAATGTCAGTGGAGAGGAAACAACATTCTCTATTTCTCCGCATACCTTGTGGCAGGTATTGCTTCGGTAATTGCGGCGACAGTTATCGTTGCGGATGTTGACCCTGTGCTTCTGGTGTTTATTGTACCTATGGTTGCGGTTTCTATGTTTTTCGGAAAAAAGGAAGGCGACCTTTATTACTCTCTCGATATGTCCAACACCCGTGACGGACGTATAGGCGGATACGCAAAGCGTGTGTTCTATGAAAAGAAATATGCCGCCGAGCTTCGTTTATTCGGTATCGGAAAGCTTCTTCTGAGCCGTCACGAAAAAGCCTATGAGGAAATGGAGGAGCGTACACGTATAATCCGTAGAAAGCTTTGCGTTATAGAGCCTCTGAAGTGGATACTGTACAATATACTCTCAACTATTCTCCCGTATCTTTACATAGCTTTTGTACTGAATGAGGGCGAGGTTCAGACTGCCGCTTATGTAGCAATGATACCTGCTCTTTCGACGCTTTCGTGGCGTACCTCTGATGCGGTTGAGCTTATTGTCTCTCTCGCAAAGGAAAGTGCTTTTGTAAGCAATCTCCGTGACTTTTTATCCTACGAACCGAAGACGAACGCCAATGAACTTATAAAGGCAAAAAATCTTTCGGATATTGAGATAAAGGATATGAGCTTTACATACGAGGGGGCGGAAAAGCCTACTCTCCACGATGTAAATATCAGTATCAGAAAAGGCGAGAAGATTGCAATTGTCGGTCATAACGGAGCAGGTAAAACAACTCTTGTAAAGCTTATTATGGGACTTTATGAGCCGACTATGGGCAAAATAAAAATAAGCGGAGAGGATACGTCAAAATATGAGCCGAAATCTCTCCACCGCCGTTTCGGTACAGTTTTCCAGGACCTACAGGTTTTCGCACTGCCCTTGTCACATAACGTACTTATGCGTAAGCCGAAAAACGAAGAGGAGAGAAAGCTCGTTGAAGAATCGCTCCGTAAGGCACAGTTCGGAGATAAGCTCGATACTCTCGAAAAGGGCATCGATACAATGGTCACAAAGGAATTCGATGAAAACGGTATGGGGCTTTCGGGAGGCGAGGCACAGAAGATTGCTATTGCGAGAGTTTTTGCGAGAAAACCCGACATTGTGATTCTCGATGAACCAAGCTCAGCCCTCGACCCTATCGCTGAATATAATATGTATAGAAATATGCTTACTGCAACGGACGGAGAAACGGTAATATTTATTTCCCACCGTCTTTCCGCAACCCGTGACGCTGACCGTATCTATATGTTCGAACACGGTACGGTTATCGAGCAGGGAAGTCATACCGAATTAATGGAGCTTAATGGAAAATATGCAGAAATGTGGAAGCTCCAGGCTCAGAACTATCTTGCAGAGGAGGTGACGGCATGAGTGTAAAAAATGAAAAGAAAAAAGATAAGATAAAGATGTCAAGACTTATTTCAAATGTCCTCTACGTAGTCAAATACGCATTCCGACACGATTACAGATTACCTCTTGCGTCTATCGTAAGTCTCAGTGTTTTTATGGGCTTGGGTGCATTTATTGATACCTTTATGCTTATGGAAATAATCAATATTTTCACTACCACAGCAGATGTTATGAGCGTTGTAAAAATACTTGTAATAATGCTTGTTCTTTATGCTGTACGTATGGTTATTTTCCGTTCTCTCGAGAACTATTTCTGGACGAAAATGATAGGCTTTTCGGGTAAGGTACAGCGTGAGCTAATGGAAAAGGCACAGAAAATGGATCTTAAATGCTATGATATTCCCGAATATTACGATGATTTTGTAATAGCGGCGTCACAGTCCGAGGAGATGTGCCAGAAAGCTATTATGAGCGTAGCGAAAATCATCGCTCACGTTGTTGCAATGCTTGTTGCGGGAACTATGATTGTTACCGTAAATCCCGTTGTTATGATATTCCCTGTAATCGGCTTTGTTATAAACATTATTACCCGCTTTATAATCACAAAGCTTGAATACGAATACAATCTTGAAAAACAGCGTATAGGACGAAAGGCAGACTATTCGAAGCGAGTATTCTACCAGCCCGAATATGCAAAGGAAATAAAGCTTACGGGTATCGAGGAAGCTCTTATGGAGCAGTATGACGAGGCTATAGCCGAAGAGCGTAAAATGGCACTCGGCTATTCGCTTAAGATAATCATACCTACTCTTATAAACTGGATAACTGTATTTACTCTGTGCCAGTTTTACGCTGTCCCCGTGTATCTTGCATATCTTGCAATCGAAAAGAAGTCTATCCGGCTCGGCGAGGTCGCTTCTCTAAAAAACGCAACAAACGGTATCAAGAGCCACCTCGACCAGATGAATTATGCTCTTGTTGATTTCCAGAATGTAGGTCAGTATGCTGAAAAATTCCGTCGCTTTATGGTATACGAGATAAATATAGAGGGCTGTGAGGGTGAAGTTCCTGTTCCCGAAAACGACTGTACGCTTGAGCTTCGTAATGTAAGCTTTAAGTACAAGGGCAGCGAAAAGTATGTTCTGAAAAACGTAAGTATGACCATACGAAAGGGCGAAAAGCTTGCTCTTGTAGGTGAAAACGGTGCAGGAAAATCTACGCTTATAAAGCTTATTATGCGTCTTTATGACGTAACCGACGGAGCGATTCTTTTTGGCGGTGTTGATATACGTAAGCTTAATACAAAGGCGTATCGTGAAAAAATCGGTGCGGTTTTCCAGGATTTCCAGATTTACGGTGCAACTCTTGCGGAAAACGTAAAGACGGATTTTGTAACCGAAAATGACAGCGATAAAATCGTTGAAGCCCTTAAAAGAGCTGATTTCGGCGGTAAGCTTAAAACCCTCGGAAACGGCATAGATACCCAGCTTACGAAGGAATTTTCCGAGGACGGAACAATGCTTTCGGGAGGCGAAGGACAGAAAGCGGCAATTGCACGAATGTTTATGCGTGATATGCCTATTGCGATTCTCGACGAGCCGAGCTCCGCTCTTGACCCGATTGCTGAGTACAGGCTTAATAAGAGTATGCTCAGGAATGCCGAAAACCAGGCTGTTATACTTATTTCCCACCGTTTATCGACTACGAAGGATGCAGACCGCATTATTCTTCTCGAAAACGGCAGTATTGCCGAAAGCGGAACTCATAGCGAACTCCTCGCAAATAACGGTACCTATGCTGAAATGTGGAATGTACAGGCGGAAAAATACTGTGCATCTATTTATGCATAAAGGCAGTCTTTAATGGTGTTTTCTCATTGATTCATTTTCAAAGATAAATTTAAGACCCACAGGTTAATAGCCTGTGGGCCTTGGATTTAATATGGAGTATAGATACCGGGGTATCTTTCATTCACATATTGGTAGAATGCAGTGTAAGCTTCTTCTTCAGTAGCTTTGCCTTCTAAGTAAGCGAGAAAATGTTCCACGAGACCTTCGTTGAGAAGCAGGTCATAACGTGTTTTGTTTTCAAACTTGATATGTTTTGCGATTTCTACGAAGATAGCTGTGTCGTTCTGACCGCCGAGGAAAGCATTACCATAGGCAGGATCGTCAGCGAACTTCTGATTAACAGCTGTGTTGTTGGTGAACTGCATTTCATATTCAATAAGTGCGGAGCAGATGTCTTCGTTGATTGTGAATGCGTTCATAATGTCGGCAACAAGTGTGGGGTTGTCTGTGCCAGTAGCTGCAAGTAACCATGTACCGCCCCAGAAGTGAGCCTGAGGGCCCTGACAGATAGCCCAGTCACCTTTAGAACCGTTTTCAGGATCTAATGCGTTACCCATACAGAAGTTGTAGTACCAAGCAGGACCGAAGAAGCAGAGTGTCTTACCGCCGCCGTACATCTGAGCGTTCTTTTCATCATCCCAGAGACCGGCAGGAAGAGTCCAGCCGTTGTCCATAAACTTCTTGGCCTGTTCAATGTATTGCTGCATAGCGTTGGGGATTACAAGGTTGTTATAATCATCAACCCAGGCTTCAGCAGCATTGTTGGAGAATACTCTGTATGTTTCAGCGTAGGAGGGCGTCATATAATAGCCACAATCCTTGGCTCTTGCGGCAACCTCTTCGAACTTTGCCCAATCGGAAAGAGCATTTTGAACTTCAGCAGGATCATCAGTTCCGATAATTTCCTTAGCCAAAGAGCGTCTGTAGATTAAAGCGGAAGGACAGCACTGGAAGGATACGCCCTTCATTCTTCCGTAGGAGTCGGAAGCCGCCTGTATTGTATAGTTGTACATTGTATCTGTAGGATATACGCCGATTTCAGAAACATCGAGAGTATAGTCGGAATCGGCATATTTCAAGATATAGTCGGATTCAGCAAGGAAAATATCGATTTTATCATCATCATAGCTGTAATACTGTTCTGAAAGCATATTATCAATCTTTTCCTGATAAGCACCGCCGTCAGAAGGAGTTATTGTCCAAACAACTTCTACGCCTTCGGGGAGTCCGGGAGCCTTATCAAAGTAAATATCATCGGCTGTCCACATATAACCGTCAGCACCGGCGTTTATTGGTCTTGTGCCTGCATAGTACTTTTCGAAGAAGTCCTTGAATTCTTCGTTCCAGACGTGGATGTTGAGAACCTTGCCCTCTTCGGGAACAGGGGGTACAGTAGTTGTTGCTGCTGTGGTTGTAGCGGGTGCTGTAGTTGTTGCGGGCTCTGTGGCTGCGGCGTATGCAGTAGTAGTTGTTGCAGCATCATTATCGAAGAAAGAACCGGAGCTTGCACTGTTACCGCCGGAAGAAAGGGATTTCTTTTCGTCCTTTGCAGTATCAAGCAACTCGTCGATTTCGTCGCTTAAGTCAAAATCTCCGATATCAATAGCGTCGCTGAGCTTATCGTCAGCGTCTATCTTGTCCGAAACAGCAGATAAGATTTCGATTGCAAAGTCGAGGCTGTCCTCTCTGTCAATGTTGCCTGTTACTTCGATTACATCATCCTCGTTTACAACGGGTTCTTTGCCTTTCTTGTGAGGTGAAACGGAGAATTCGATTCCGATTTCCCCGAAATCCTTATTGGAAACACTGTATGAATTTGTAAGCTTATTACCAGAAGCCTTGTTTTCAACAGTGAGGCTTGTATCCTTGATAAGCTCCGAAAGCTGGTAATCTTCATCGCCGATATAGAAAGTATGATCGTCGAGCTTTTCCAAAAATTCACTTTCAAAGGAAAGGGTATATTTTCCTGTAAGTGTTTTTGAGCCGTAGATTTTTGTTTCCTTAAGGTCGGAGTACTCGATAGTAGCAGTATTATCTGTATCGCTGATAACTACATTTACTGTGAGCGTGCCGTCAGAGCCGTTCTTTGTAGCATTGCGTATTTCAATGCCCTCTTCGCCGTTTACTGAGACGTCCAGAGCGCTTCCGTTTTTATCCTTGAGGTATAAAATTTCAGCTTCAATATCCTCGTAATCTGTTTTGATTTCGAATGTAAGCTTTGTGCCGTAAAGCTTGTTGTTGTTTCCAATATAGCTGTCGAATGTGAATGTTACATTATCATCAAGCTGTTTGAGGGAATCGAAAGCCATCTCGAGGGAATCAGCAATTTCACCTTCGATATATTCTCCGATAGCATCGTTATCGGAGATTTCGTCTAAAATATCGGAAAGCATTTCGAATAAAACGTAGCCCTCGAATTCTACTGAAACGCATTTGCCCTTGAATTCTACATCACCACAGGATGTATTGCACTTTTCATACTTGATTTTAGCGTCAGAGTAGCCGTTAACGATAATCTCATAGATTTTTAATGCAAGCTCGGTAACATCCTTGCCTGCTTCCTTGTTGAACTCCAGTTCAACGTCAGAATAATCGGGGAGCTCAACGTAAATAGCCTTCTGTGAAAGCTCGTCGAAAGTTATGTAGGTGTCGCCGTCCTCGTTGTAAATAAGAGTAATGCCTGCAAGCTTACCTTTTTCGCCTGTAAGGCTCTGGTTAAAGCTTATGGACTTTTCGTCTATGCTGTAGTAGGAATCAAAGGAAACGGTGTTTATAAATTCTGCTATTTCAAGAATTTCATCGCTTTTAATTCCCGCTTCATCAAACAAGTCGTAAAAATCATCACTTAAGTTAAGGTTTAATTTTCCGCTTGTATCCATGCCGTCCTTGAATGTACCATTGGCATAGCTTTCGGCAAGAAGCTTGCTGTTTGCAACTACATAGGTAAGTGGGGCGAAAGCGGCAGCATCGTAGCCGTATTCTCTTTCGATTTCCTCTTTATATTCGTTGATTTCTTCGATGTCGATGACCGGTGCTCCGGAATCGAGAGAGGAAGAAGCCTTACCAACGCCTATAATGGATTTGTTAAGAACGCTTACTGCATACTTTTCGTCGCCCATAACACCGTGTGCGATATCGGCAGCGAAGAAATTCATACAGACTGCTATAATAATGCTGATAACTAAAACTGAAGCGGCAATAATTATAAGTGCTGCAGGAACACCTTTCTTGGGTGCAGGCACGACAGCCTGTGCCGATGTGTCTGTTACGACAGGAGCAGGTGCAGGTGTTTCTGCTGCTTCAGTTGTATCAGAAGGATTCTGATTACCTTGAAGAACAGCACCGCAGCCGCTGCATATCTTTGAGACATCATTGTTTTCTCTTCCGCAATTACTGCAAAACATAATTTACCTCCAAATATATTAATTCTATTAAATTATATCAGTGTGATAATATTTTGTCAAGAAAAACTGTTGTTTGTCATTTTTTCTGAATGGTTTAAAATTCAGAGGATTAAAGGCATAAGAATAGTTTCGGAAGGAATACATAAGATATTGCGTTTTAAAAGAGGGGGAAGGATTAATAATAAAACCGAATTTCAAAGAAAAATCCATACCCCCTTGCAATTTGTATAAGAATATGATATAATACAATTACAATTTAACAGACGGGAGCTTGTGTTACAGGCTGAGAGGAAGGTTTGACCTTCGACCGATAACCTGATTTGGATAATGCCAACGTAGGGACGACTGTAAAGCACTGACGCTTACAAGTCGGTGCATTTTTTATATGCATAACAAGGAAGCTATCGGAATCGGCAGCTTCCTTTTTTGTTTCTCAGCTACGTCTGTTAAAAATAACTTAATGGAGGAAAGCCATGTACAAAACACAAATGGAAGCGGCAAGGAAAGGAATCGTAACAAAGGAAATGGAGCTTGTTGCGAATAAGGAATATCGAACTCCCGAAGAAATCCGTGAACTTGTTGCAAAGGGACAGGTAGCAATCTGTGCCAACAAACTTCACAAGTGCATTGAGCCGAATGGTGTAGGCTCTATGCTCCGTACAAAAATCAATGTAAATCTTGGTGTGTCGAGGGACTGTAAGGACTATGACGTTGAGATGGAAAAGGTAATGGCGGCAGTCAATATGGGAGCTGAAGCAATTATGGATTTATCCTCTCACGGCAACACTCAGCCCTTCAGGCAGAAGCTTGTGGCAGAGTGTCCCGCAATGATAGGTACAGTTCCCGTTTATGACAGCGTTATACATTATCAGCGTGACCTTGCAACATTGACTGCAAAGGATTTTATCGATGTAGTAAGGCTTCACGCCGAGGACGGCGTTGATTTCGTGACGCTTCACTGTGGAATTACACGCAAGACAATCGAACAGATAAAACAGCACAAGAGAAAGATGAACATTGTTTCCCGCGGCGGTTCACTTGTATTTGCTTGGATGAGTATGACGGGAAACGAAAATCCGTTCTACGAATATTATGATGAAATTCTCGATATCTGCCGTGAGTATGATGTTACAATTTCCCTTGGTGACGCTTGCCGTCCCGGTTGTCTTGCTGACGCAAGCGATGTGTGTCAGATTGAGGAGCTTGTGCGTCTCGGCGAACTGACAAAAAGAGCGTGGGCAAAGGATGTACAGGTAATGATTGAAGGTCCGGGACATATGCCTCTCGACCAGATTGAAGCAAATATGAAGATTCAGCAGACAATTTGTATGGGTGCACCGTTCTATGTCTTAGGTCCTCTTGTTACAGATATTGCCCCCGGATATGACCATATCACTTCTGCAATCGGCGGTGCCGTTGCGGCAATGAACGGTGCGGCATTCCTCTGCTATGTTACCCCGGCGGAGCACCTTGCACTTCCGAATGTTGAGGATGTAAAGCAAGGCATTATTGCATCAAAAATAGCCGCTCACGCCGCTGATATTGCAAAGCATATTCCTCACGCAAGGGATATCGACGACAAGATGGCAGATGCACGAAGAACCTTCGATTGGGATAAACAGTGGGAATGTTCTATAGACCCCGAAACAGCAAAGAGAATACGTGATGAAAGAAAGCCTGAGATTGAGGAAAGCTGTTCGATGTGCGGAAAATTCTGTGCCGTAAGAAGTATGAACAAGGCTCTCGAAGGCGAATATATTGATATTCTGTGAGGTGAAAATATGGTAAAAATAAATGGCGAAGAGCTTAATGTTACAGGAAAAACAGCGGAGCAGTTTCTTTTAGAAAACGGATATGATATAAAGCGTGTCGCTGTGGAGCTGAACGGTGATATTCTGCCGAAAGTACAGTATGAATGCACGATTTTGCAGGACGGCGACAGTGTTGAAATTGTAAGCTTTGTAGGAGGCGGCTGATATGACTGAAGCTGAATGGCTGAAAGCTCTTGAACAGCGGCACGGAGCAGAGCTACAGCAGAATTTTTCATCAGCATTTGTTGCTGTCTGTGGTCTCGGAGGTCTCGGCTCAAATGTTGCAATTTCCCTTGCAAGAGCAGGGGTAGGAACGCTTCTGCTTATCGATTTTGACAGAGTGGATATATCAAATCTTCACCGTCAGCAATACAGGGTTTCACAGCTTGGAATGTATAAGACGGAGGCTATGAAGCAAACCCTTTCGGAGATTTCTCCTTACTGTAATATCATAACGCATACAGTAAAGCTGACAGAAGAAAATCTGTCACTTATTGCCGATTGCGGTATTGTCTGTGAATGCTTCGATAATGCGGAGTGTAAGGCTATGCTCGTGAACGGAGTAACGGAAGGATACCCCGAAAAGTATATAGTTGCGGCTTCGGGAATGTCGGGACTTCATACGGGCAATTCGATAACCACAAAAAAGTTCGGAAAAAGATTGTATATCTGCGGCGACGGAATGAGTGATGTAAATGATGACGGGACGCTTTTTGCTCCCCGTGTAATGCTCTGTGCCGCACACCAGGCAAACACAGTTCTGCGGATTATAGCAGGCAAATCTGAAGTATAAGGAGAACAGAAATGAATAACGATAAACTTATTTTAGGCGGACAGGAATTTAATTCACGTTTTATTTTAGGCTCGGGTAAATATTCCCTCAATCTTATTGAAGCGGCTGTCCGTGACGCCGGTGCGGAAATTATTACTCTTGCGGTACGCCGTGCCAACACAAAAGAACAGGAGAATATCCTTGACTACATACCAAAGGGAGTAACCTTACTCCCGAATACCTCGGGAGCAAGAACGGCGGAAGAGGCAGTCCGTATCGCAAGACTTGCCCGTGAAATAGGATGCGGAAATTTCGTAAAGATCGAGATTATGCGTGATACGAAATATCTTCTCCCCGATAACAACGAAACTGTAAAGGCTACCGAAATACTCGCAAAAGAGGGCTTCGTTGTACTGCCCTATATGTACCCCGATTTGTATGCGGCAAGAGATTTAATAAATGCAGGTGCGGCGGCGGTAATGCCTCTTGCGGCACCTATAGGCTCTAACAAGGGACTCGCCACAAGGGAGTTTATTCAGATACTTGTTGATGAGATAGACCTGCCTGTAATTGTTGACGCAGGTATCGGCAGACCGTCACAGGCTTGCGAGGCAATGGAAATGGGAGCGGCGGCAATTATGGCGAATACTGCTCTTGCTACAGCGGGTGATTTGCCCCTTATGGCTTCAGCCTTCAAAAACGCTGTTGAAGCGGGCAGAAAAGCCTATCTTTCGGGACTTGGCAGAGTCCTTTCGAGAGGTGCAAGTGCATCCGACCCCTTGACAGGCTTTTTAAGGGATTGAGGTGCGTATGGACAACAGATTTTTTGTAGATGGAGAACATCTTTCACTCTCTGCACTTGAAAAGAAACACCGCCTTGAAACCGACCCGTCAAGCCGTACAAACCATATGGAATATATGAGCGGAATGGAACAGATTAAATCTGATATTATGGGTAGAGTGCTGTCCGAAATGGATAGTTACGATTATTCAGAATATACTGCAAAGGAAGTAAAAGCGGCACTTGAACACGAAACCTGTACCATAGAAGATTTCAAGGCACTTTTGTCACCTGCCGCCGAACCTTTTTTAGAGCAGATGGCAGAGCGTGCAAGACTTGAAACATCGAAGCATTTCGGTAACACTGTGTATATGTTCACGCCCCTTTATATTGCTAATTATTGCGAGAATTACTGTGTTTACTGTGGCTTCAACTGTTATAATAACATCAGCCGAATGAAGCTTGATATGGAGCATATCGAACACGAAATGAAGATTATCTCCGACAGCGGAATGGAGGAAATTCTTATTCTCACGGGTGAAAGCAGAGCAAAGAGCGACATTAATTATATCGGTGAAGCCTGTAAGCTTGCTCGTAAATATTTCCGAATGGTAGGGCTTGAAATTTATCCCGTAAATGTTGATGAGTACAAATATCTGCACGAATGCGGTGCGGATTATGTAACAGTGTTTCAGGAGACCTATGACAGCGACCGCTATTCCGAATTGCACCTGCTCGGACATAAGCGAGTATATCCCTACCGCTTTGACGCACAGGAACGTGCGCTTATGGGAGGTATGAGAGGAGTTGCATTTTCGGCACTTTTAGGCTTGTCCGACTTCCGAAAGGACGCACTTGCAAGCGCATTGCACGTTTATTATCTCCAAAGAAAATATCCACACGCTGAAATGTCCCTGTCCTGTCCGAGACTCCGTCCCATAATCAATAATGACAAAATCAATCCCCTTGATGTTCACGAAACACAGCTTTGTCAGATTATTTGTGCCTACAGGATTTTTCTGCCTTTTGTGGGAATTACGGTATCTTCTAGGGAAAGCGAGAGCTTCAGAAACGGTATCGTGAAGATTGCCGCAACAAAGGTTTCTGCAGGTGTTTCCACAGGTATCGGCGACCACGAAAGTAAGTACAGCGGTAAGAAAACGGACGAGGAACAGGGCGACGAACAGTTCGAAATAAATGACGGCAGAAGTCTCGAGGTAATGTACAGAGACATTGCCGCAGAGGGCTTACAGCCGGTTCTCAATGATTATATCTATATGTGAGGTGCCTATGAAAAAGCTTGATACAACAATGTATTTTATTACTGACAGTACGTTCTGTGACGAAGACGAATTTCTTTGCCGTGTTGAAGAAGCCTGTAAGGGCGGAGCAACCCTTGTTCAGCTTCGTGAAAAGGAAAGAACCACAAGAGAATACCTTGCTCTTGCCGAAAAGGTGCACGAAATTACAATACGGTATGATATTCCGCTTATTATCGATGACAGAGTTGATGTTGCACTTGCGGTAAATGCGGAGGGAGTTCACGTAGGGCAGTCAGATATGCCTGTCATAATTGCAAGACGGCTTATGGGCAATGATAAAATAGTCGGTGCAACCGCAAAGACTGTGCCACAGGCTGTTGAAGCCTACGAACAGGGTGCGGATTATCTCGGAGTAGGTGCGATTTATCCAACAACCACAAAGGTTAAAACGGTGCTGACAAGCGTTGATACCCTTAAAGAGATTGTAAAAGCCGTGCCGATTAAAGTCAACGCAATAGGAGGACTGAACAAGGATAATATCCACATTCTTAAAGGAAGCGGAATTGACGGAATATGTGTGGTTTCGGCAATTATGAAAGCGGATAACCCCTGTAAAGCCACAAGAGAATTAATGGAGGCTTTTAATGAATTACAGCAAAATTAAAACCGCTCTTACAATCGCCGGGAGCGATAGCAGCGGCGGTGCGGGAATACAGGCGGATTTGAAAACTATGCTCGCAAACGGGGTTTACGGAATGAGTGTAATAACCGCATTAACGGCACAGAATACGATGGGAGTTACCGCAATTTCAGAAGTTACTCCCGAATTTTTAGGACAGCAGATTGACGCTGTTTTTACAGACATTTTTCCCGATGCGGTGAAGATTGGTATGACTTCAAATGCACAGCTTGTTGAAGTGATAGCTGAGAAGCTGATTTTCTATAAGGCAAAGAATATAGTTGTTGACCCTGTGATGATTGCAACAAGCGGAGCAAGACTTATTTCTGAGAACGCCGTTGATATGCTTAAAAACAGGCTTTTTCCTATTGCAACGCTGGTTACTCCCAATATACCCGAAGCTGAGGCGGTGTCGGGAATGAAAATAGCGGATAAAACCGATATGGAAAAGGCGGCAAAGCGAATAAGCGAAGAATACGGATGCGCTGTGCTTCTGAAAGGCGGTCACAGCATAAATGACGCAAATGACCTGCTTTATGAAAACGGTGAAACAACGTGGTTTGAGGGTATTCGTATCAACAATCCGAATACTCACGGAACAGGCTGTACATTGTCATCTGCTATAGCTTCAAATCTTGCAAAAGGGTATGGACTTAATGCTTCCGTACAGCTTGCAAAGGAATATATCTCGGGAGCACTTTCCGCTATGCTTGACATAGGAAAGGGAAGCGGTCCCCTTCATCACGGCTTTAATATAAGAAACGTATAATTGCCGAATTATAAAATTATGCCCACAGGAATAGTCCCTGTGGGCATAATCTATGCTATACTTTTATAAATACTGTCCCGCCTGAACACGCCACATTTCAGCGTATTTGCCTTTGCGTGAGAGAAGCTCAGTGTGGCTTCCTTCTTCAATAATCCTGCCTTTTTCGAGCATATATATTCTGTCGGCAATTCTTGTAGTTGACAGACGGTGCGAAATAAACACAACCGACTTGTTTTCCGCCGCTGTAAGCATAGAGTGGTTGAGATGATATTCGGCGATAGGGTCAAGTGCCGAACTTGGCTCATCGAGGATAATGAGGTTAGCATCCTTGTAGAATACACGGGCAACAGCAAGCTTTTGTCCCTCGCCGCCCGAGAGGTTCACGCCGTTTTCTTCAAACTCAGTTGTAAGATTAGTTTCAAGTCCGTCAGAAAGCGTTTCGAGACGTTCCGAAAAACCGCTCTTTTCAATAGCTTTTACGACATTCTCATCCTTGCCCTTTTCAGCAAAATCAAGCAGTACATTTTCTTTTACCGTTGCGGCAAAAATCTTGAAATCCTGGAAAACTGTACCGATTTTACGGCGGTATTCCTCGACGTCATATTCCTTAATGTTAATGCCGTCAAGAAGAATTTCGCCCTCGTTCGGGTCATACAGACGCATAATAAGTTTTATAAGCGTTGTTTTTCCCGCACCGTTGTAGCCTACAATAGCAATCTTGCTGTAAGGGTTAATTTTCATGCTGATATTGTTGAGAATATAGCCGTCCTTTTCGTTGTATCCGAAGGAAACGTTACGAAGTTCAATTTCAGCAGGAATTTCGGGAAGGGGCTTTTTATCTGTGCTGATGATTTTCGGTTCAATATCGAGAAAATTCTTCATTTTCTCTACATACATACTGATTTCTTCCATTTTCGGGAATACATCAGAAAACTGTCTCATACGGTTTTTCATTCTGTTGGCAGTGCCACGCATAACTGCAACATTACTGTAGGAAATCCTGTGAAGCACCGCCGCACAATACACAAGGTAAACCATATACACTACATCTATGAGAAAGTTGTTGCAGATGTAGTCTTTGAGAAGCTGTAAGCCGAAACGCTTTCCTTCGTTCTTTTTATCTATGCTGAGAGCTTTATCATTCGTTTCATCAAAGTCTTTCAACAGCTCGTCCGAAACCTCGGTATTTAGACGGACTTCCTTTGCGTAGTCGTTAAGATAGAATACACGGTTTACATAGCCGAGCTTTCTTTCGTGGGGATTCTTCTCGGTTCTGATTTTAAAATTAAGCTTGTTGAGTGCTTTGCCCGCCCAGAGAGAAGCGGCAAAGGAAGCTGCAATAAAAATAAATGAAACAGGGTCATTTCCTATAAAGAACGCACCCGAAAGAACTATCGAAACGAGACCTGTGCAAAGATTTGTGATAAGAGTAAAGATACGTCCTATCTGGTTATCGACTTCGGAAACGGACAATACATAATCGTTGTAGAATTCGGGATTGTCGTAGCATTCAAGATCGATTTCCTTCGCTTTATCAAACATCATCTGCTTTATAGCCTGTTTGATTTTCGGCTGTGCTTTCTGCTGTAATTTCTGATACAGGAATGCGTTGAACAGCAGGCCTAAAACTACGAATGCAAGAAGCGAAAGCAGGAAAATTGCAGCCGTTTTGAAAGGTCTGCCGAACTCGGCACATTCCAGTACAAAGTTAAGTGCTAACGTAAATTCGAGGAATACAACAAGCTCGTTTCGTATTGCTTCGATTATGTAGCATATCATATAGGCAGGAGCAGCCTTATAGCATATCTTGAACAGCCAGAGATTGTCAGATAACAGCTTTTTTATTTTTTTCATACTGCCACTCCTTCCTTATAGTTTTCGTCGGCAAGATAATTCTGTGCCTGCTTTGTAAACATTTCGCAATATTTTCCGCCCATATCCATAAGCTGACGGTGAGTACCCTGTTCGATGACAGAGCCGTTTTCAAGCATAAATACCTCATCGGCGTCCTTTACAGATGATAAACGGTGAGAAATAAACAGGGTGATATGTCCCTTGCTTTCATTCATAATACCCTTGTACAAATTATATTCGGCAATAGGGTCAAGGGCAGAGCTTGGCTCGTCAAAGACCTTTACGGAAGCCTGCTGTGCAAAGGCTCTTGCAACAACAATTTTCTGCTGTTCGCCGCCCGAAAGCACAGCACCGTCATTGTCAAACTCTTTAGTCATAATGGTATTCATACCATTA
>JAGANY010000020.1 GCA_017624025.1 Ruminiclostridium sp.
AAAGTTTTCGGAAGGGAGCTCGAGGGAAAGCCCTTTTTCAAAAGGGTTTCCCTCGTTAATACTCATAAAAGCTTTTATAAATACCTCGATTAATACTGGTAAATCTTTTTGTGGTGTGCTTTGTGGAGAAGTACGGGTAATACGCCTATTAAGAGGAAGGCGAGAATTGCACAGATAGCTGCCAGAAGTACAGGGGGGATAGAGCCCTTGTCATTATTATCTGTTACAGGAGCAGCGGCTACATCATCGTCCTCTTCGCCGTCATCCTCGTCAGCGTCCTCTGTTTCGGGAGCCTTGGTTGTTGTTTCGGTTTCGGAGGGTTCAGTTGTTTCTGTATCCTCGATAGAAATATCTTCATCGGAAACATCTGTATCTTCGGGAGCAGGAGTATCTTCGGCTGCAGGGGGAGCAGAAGTGGTTGCGGAGGTTTCGGGCACTTCGGTTAAAAGCTCAGCGAGAAGATAACCGTCAGCTCCGTAGTAATCAAATACATACCAGTCGCCGCTTGTACCGATGATAGTGATAACGTTATTAGCGTAAACCTGACCTAATTTGTCATAGTTTGTACCGGGGCCGCCTCTTACGTTAAGAACCTCGGGAACATACATTTTAAATGGTTCAACCGCATTATAGGAGTCGGGAGCGACAGTATTTGCTGCAGCGGGAGCAACAGTTGTTGCGGCTGCTGTTGTTTCAGCGGCAGTAGTTGTTTCGGGAGCGGGAGTTGTTTCCTCGGGGGCTTCGGTCTCGATGATTTCCTCGGAGGTATCCTCGGGGTCTTCTTCTATTTCATCGTCAAGAACTGCCTCGGGTTCGGTAGTTGTTGTAGTTTCTTCGGTGGTTACTGCTTCGGTTGTGGCAGAGGTTGTTGTTTCTGCTTCTCCGTCAGCAGGGCTTTCAGACCAGGCACCGGCGGATAAAGCAAGGGAAGAAGCAATAAATGCTGAAACCATAAGGGAAACAGCTTTTCTTGTAAATTTATTTAATTTCACAATTATCAGTCCTTTAAAAATAATTTTAAAATATACACTTATTATTATATTACATTTTTGTCGATTTGTAAATGGTTATAGGGAAAAATATTTTATTTATTTGAATTTTTACAGAATTTGAAGCGTTGACAAAAAAATTTATGGGTGATATACTATTAAAGACAAGAAAAAAGAAAGCGAGACATAAAGAATGGAAAAACAACTGAAGGTTGCGGCAATCCACGATATTTCGGGGTTCGGACGCTGTGCACTTACGGTTATAATCCCGATAATATCGGCTATGGGAATCCAGTGCATAGCTGTGCCTACCGCTGTGCTTTCAACGCATACAGGCGGCTTCGATAATTTCATACTCCGTGATACGAGCGATTTTCTTTCGCCCTGCTGTAAGCATTATAAAAACCTCGGAATAGATATAAACGCCGTTTACAGCGGTTTTCTCGCTTCAGAGGAACAGGTTGACAGCTGTATCGAGTTCTTTACAGCCTTCCCCGACGCATTAAAGATAGTTGACCCTGTTATGGGGGATGACGGAGCGGCATATAAGACCTACACGAAAGGTCTTATTGAAAGAACAAAGGAGCTTACAGCTCACGCCGACATAATAACTCCGAACTTAACGGAGGCTGCTCTTCTTTTAGACGAAGAATATCCCGAAGCCTTAAGCGAGAAGAGAATAAGAAGCTGGGCGGAAAGATTATGCAAGAACGCAAAGGCGGCAGTTATTACGGGAATACCTCTCGACGAGGGAAGCTTCGCCAACGTCTCCTTTGACAGCAAAAACGGCGAGTTCAATCTTTACCGCTGGGAAAGGATACCCGTTTCCTATCCCGGTACAGGCGATATTTTCGCAAGCGTTTTTACAGGCTGTATCTTAAAGGGCTATTCTATTTCGGAAGCGGTAAACTATGCTTCTTCCTTCTGTGAAAGGGCTATAAGAGCGACGATTGATAACGGCGAACCTATAAGAAACGGAGTTGAATTCGAGCGGGTTCTCGGTAAATTATGTAAGGATTTTGGTGATTGAATGGAATTTAAAGGTGCAATCTTTGACCTTGATGGTACATTGCTGGATTCGATGTGGGTCTGGAAGCAGATAGACCACGATTTCCTCGCAAAAAGAGGAATCGCCGTACCGCCCGACTATATGCTCGCTGTGGCACATCTCGGAGCGTACCAGACAGCCGTATATACCGCCGAACGCTTCGGGCTTCCCGAATCGCCCGAGGAGCTTATTGCGGAATGGACGGAAATGGCAATATATTACTATACATATAAGGTCGAGCTTAAGCCAGGGGCATTTGAATACCTTTCAATGCTTAAGAAAAAAGGCGTAAAGCTTGCGGTAGCAACCGCAAACGACAGGGCACTTTTTATACCTGCTCTTAAGCATACGAAAATATATGACTTTTTCGACGCTGTGGTGAATGTTGACGAGGTTGAGCGGAAAAAGGGCTTTCCTGATATTTACTGGCTTGCCTGTAAGAAAATGGGTGTTGAGCCGAAGGATTCCGTCGTTTTCGAGGACATTTACCAGGGTATATGCGGAGCGAGAGACGGCGGCTTCAGAACAGTCGGCGTATATGATGAAACATCCGCTTCGGACAGCGAAAAGATACGCTGTACCGCCGATAAGTACATAAAGGACTTTACGGAGCTTATGGAAACAACTGTATAACGTATAAAAGTGCAAGGCGAGAACCTTGCACTTTTTTTACCAGTATTTTTTCTTTTCATCTGTAAGACAGAGGAGATAATCCGTTGAAACATCAAAATATCTCGCTAAGGTAATAATATGACGGCACGGAATTTCTTGTGTGTTCTTTTCGTATTTGCTTATTTGCTGCTGTGTTGTATTAAGAAGGTCAGCAATTTCTTTTTGGTTGGCTTTTCCTTTGCGTACTTCTTTTAATCTGCTTCCGATGTCCGTAATATCACCTCCTTAGTTCGTTATAAAATAATTATACACCTTAAAAAGAGTATTGACAAACGTCCGAAAAGGTGTATAATATACTTGATACATCTTTTAAGGTGTATTAATAAAGTGTTGTTATTATTTTATTAACAATAACGAAAATTATAGGAGGAAGAATATGTATTGTTCTAAATGCGGAAAAGAAATAAGCGACTCTGCTGTTTTCTGTGATAAGTGCGGAAATAAGGTAGGAGCATCAATCGAAAGCGAAAAGATTTATACAAGAGAAACCAAGTCAGACGGAATGTCATCGGAGGAAAAAGAAAGAAAGCTTAGAGCGGTTATAGTTTTTATAATGGTTTGTCTGATATCTATGGGTGCCGTGTTGGCGTTATTGGCGGAAGATAGCGGAGCTTTGGATTTGGTGCTTGACTTTGAGTATGAAAGTCATATAAATGCATTAAAGGAAGCTTTATCTGAGTATGATATTCTCATAAAGATATTGCTTTTCGGAAGTATTATTGTTTCTTCTGTGGTAAATTATATAATTCCGTTTATGAAAAGAGATTTCGAGGGTGGATTTAAAGGAGTGCTTTCCACTGGAGTTTTTGACGCATTATGTCCTGTCATTGTTTTTTTCATATTAAAAACATCGGAGGTTTCCGAATATTTCACAGTGAATTTTTTTGGATTTATGGGATATATAGTTTATCTCTTTGCTGTAGTGTGTAATGTTATTGCTTATAAAAAAGCAGCCGAAGCGGAAACAACCGCTTACTATTATAATAAAAAAAGCAATAATAACAATCTTCTTAATAAGCTTGGTGCAAACGAGGAGTGGAAGTGTAAGCATTGCGGTACTATAAATAAGCCGACAATGGATTATTGTAAGGATTGCGGTGAATATAAATAAAAAATTAAGGCTGTACCTCGGTACAGCCTCTTTAAAATTTTATCGCCTCGGCGAAAACTAAAACCAAGAACACGGAAGCACCGTGTCTCTGTGTGTAAGCGTAGATTAATAAAGTCAGCAGGCTTTATGCGTCAGCGTTAAAATCTGCAAACTTTGTTACTTCGTTGAGCTCTTCTGCCCAGTCAACAACACCGGCCGCTATTTTTTCAACATCGGAAAGAGTCATATCCTGCTTCTTTTCCTTTGCTTCCTCGGCTTTCTTTGCCTCTTCTGCCTCTTTGGCTTCTTCAGCCTTTTTGGCACGGATTTCAGCAAGCTTTTCAGCCTGGGACTCCTTGACTTCGTTAAGACGCTTTAAAAGCTCTTCGATAGTGGAGCCTGTAACGGTATTTGTATCGTTGTCGCCCATAAGCCCCTCAATAAGAGTTGCGTGGTATGTGACATTACCCTCGCTGTCAACGGAAACGCCCATTTTTTCGAGCATATCACCGTCATCGCCAAGCTGTTCCTTTGCACTCTTCATATCGGCAACGCTTGTTTCGATAATACCTTCGTATTCAGCGGCAACAGCTTCGTCGGCTGCCATTTTCTCGAGAAGGTCGGGGGTAATAAGTGCGTTATATTCGCCCTTGCCCTTTGCTAAGAGAGCGTCGGCTTCTTCGTCTGTTGAAAAATCAGCGATTATAAAATCCATTCCGGGAAACTTTTTCTTAAGTTTTTTAAGGTAGTCCTCGGCGGTTTTGCTTAATTCGCCTGTCTTTTCCTTAGCGGATTCGACTTTAAAGCCGTCATAGGTCTTTTCGGGCTTTTTATTATTCTGGAGATTTTCGAGAAAATCGGGATTTTCCTTTTCTTCGGTTTTCTTTGCGTTGTTCTTTACGTAGTTGTAATTTTTCGACACGTTATAATTGCCGTAACCGCCAACGTTATACATTTATATCATCCTTTCAAAAGCATAGAGGGACTTAACTATTATATGTTATATCGTCAGAAAGAATAAAAAGTTTAGTTTTTTACAAAAATATTATGAGCGTTATCGAGGGAAACCCTTTTGAAAAAGGGTTTTCCCTCGAGCTCCCTTCCGAAAACTTTCAGTTTAAATTCAAGACCCATAGGGTGTTACCCTATGGGTCTTGAATTTATATTAAAAGTCTTTGGAAGAGGGTTCGGGAGAAAGCCTTTCTTCAGAAAGGTTTCTCCCGATAAATACTTATAATACTTTTATAAGAAGCAATTACATTTCAATCTTTAAGCCCTGTGCACTTTCAACTGTGAACTTCTTGTCTGTTGCAGTGTAAGAAACCTTGATTGTGTCGCCGTTTCTTGTTGCTGTGATTGTTGTAACGAGATTTGCTTCGTTGTCGTAAAGCTTAGCTTCGGCTGTCTTACCGTCTTCAAGTCCGTAAATTACAGCCTTTGCACCTTCAACGTAGTCGTAAGCGAATGCCTTTTCGAAGTTACCGTATGTGATAATGGAGTTGGGCTTTGCGTAAAGAGGCATTCCATAGTAGTCATACTTCTTTTCGTACCACTTACCGCCTTCAAGTGTTTCGCCTGTCTGGATATCTGTCCAGATACCGTCGATATTGGGGAGGTAGAACTGTGCTGTGCCTTCTTCGTTGAATACGGGAGCAACGAGGAGGTTGTCACCGAACATATACTGTCTGTCGAGAGGTAATACAGCGGGGTCATCGGAGTATTCCATAACCATAGCTCTCATCATCGGGATACCTTCTGTATGTGCCTTGATTGCGTTAGCGAAGAGGTAAGGCATCATCTTACCCTTAAGAACTGTCCAGTGGCGGAGAACATCAGAGGATTCTTCGTCGAAGTTCCACGGAACTCTGTAGGAGCTGTTGCCGTGGAGTCTGGAGTGGGAGGACATAAGTCCGAATGCACACCATCTCTTGTAAAGGTCGGGAGTACCCTGTGCCTCGAAGCCGGAGATATCGTGGCTGAAGTAGCCGAAACCGCTTAAGCAGAGGGAAAGTCCGCCTCTTACTGTTTCCCACATGGATTCATAGTTACTGAAGCAGTCACCGCCCCAGTGTACGGGGAACTTCTGTCCGCCTACAGTAGCGGAACGAGCGAAGAGACAAGCCTTATCCTTGCCGTAGTATTCTTCAAGTACCTCGAAAACAGTCTTATTGTAGAGGTATGTATAGTAGTTGTGCATCTTATAGGGGTCGGAACCGTCGTAGTAAACAACATCCTTAGTAGGAATTCTTTCGCCGAAGTCGGTTTTGAATGCGTCAACGCCCATTTCGCAAAGAACACGGAGCTTAGACTTGTACCATTCGCAAGCTTCGGGGTTTGTAAAGTCAACGATTGCCATACCGGGCTGCCACATATCGCCCTGCCATACGCTTCCGTCCTTGTTCTTGATGAAGTAACCGCCCTTCATACCTTCTTCGAATAAAACGGAACGCTGGCCAACGTAAGAGTTGATCCATACACAGATTTCGAGACCCTTAGCCTTAAGACGCTGTAACATAGCCTTAGGGTCGGGGAACATTCTCTTGTCCCAAGTAAAGTCACACCAGCAGAATTCCTTCATCCAGAAGCAGTCGAAATGGAAAACTTCGAGAGGAATATTTCTTTCAGCCATACCGTCGATAAAGCTTGTAACGGTAGCTTCGTCATAGTTTGTTGTAAAGGAGGTTGTAAGCCATAAGCCAAATGTATATGCAGGGGGAAGAGCGGGCTTACCTGTAAGTGTTGTATATGTCTTTATAACGTCAGCAATAGTCTTTCCGCCGAATACGAAGTATTCCATACGTTCGCCCTGTACGGAGAAAGCAACCTTTGATACGGTTTCGCTTGCTACCTCGAAGGTAACCTTTTCGGGATGGTTTACGAAAACACCGTAGTTTCTTGAAGAAACATAGAAGGGGATAGACTTGTAGCTCTGTTCGGAGGAAGTACCGCCGTCATTGTTCCAGATTTCAACAGTCTGACCGTTCTTAACGAAGGTAGAGAACTTTTCGCCGAAGCCGTAGATGTTTTCGCCTACGCTTATGTTCATCATTTCACGGATAACGCCCTGTTCGGAGGTTTCCTCGTGAGCGAAGAAGGGCTTCATAGCGTCGTTAGCCATACGCTCGTTTGTCTTCCACTGGTCTTCGAGGATATAGGAGGTTGTTCTCCAGCCTTCCTTTGTAAGAAGCTTATCTTCGTAGTAGTACTTTATGTCCCAGGCACCGCCCTTTGCGACAACGACCTTAGTCTTGCCGGAAAGGAGCTCGAAAGCTTTTTCTGTTTCAGTTACAACGGGCTTAAAGCCTTCGTCTTCGTAAAGCTCGAAGGAAGGAGCCTTTTTAAGAGCACCCTTGAAGTGTTCGATAGAAACCTTGATTGAGTTTTCGAGTGTGGATGTGAATGTGATTTCAAGAACGGGACCGCCGAGGGTCATACCTCTGTTGCCGATCCACTGGTTAGTTGCGAGGACGTTGATTGAGGTTTCATCAGCAGTAACCTCGTACATCTGTGTTGCGTAATTTACGCCGTAGCCGGGCTTATTAAGCCATAATCCGTCTGCATACTTCATAGTCGGATACCTGTCCTTTCATTTATAAATTTTATTAATTACGATTATTTCCGCAAACTTATGTAATCGTTTGCACATTACTATAATATTAGCACATATTTTAAGAAAAAGCAAGGGGTTTTTTAAAAAATAAAAAAATATTTTAGGCTTTAAAAGACTTATTATATGTTGCATTATTTAGTTTTATATAGTATAATGAATGTATTGAAATTGAAAAGGGGGATAAAAAAATGAAAAAAAGACTTAACCGCTTTATCGCAATCCTGCTTTCGTTAAGCCTTACCGCTTGTAGCACAGTGACAGAGGATAATAGTGAAAAACTGCTTGACAAAGCCGAGGAAGCCTTTGAAGAAAAGGAATACGAGGATGCTATCGATTATTACGAGGAATATCTCGAGGAAAATGATGGTTCTTTTTCTGATTGGCTTAATTTAGCCGAATGTTACATAGAAATCGGGGAAACCGATGAGGCTATAGATGTTCTTGAAGATGGTTATGAGAAAACAGACAGCAAAAAGCTTTTCGATATGCTTGAGGAGCTTAGAGGTGAAGAGAAGCCTGCCGAGGAAACAACAACAGTTAATGAGAATTTATTTGAGGGTTTATTGGCTGAACCCGCTATTACACCCGAAGAAGCAAGGGAAATGCTTATAAAATACTGGGAAGACGATATAGAACCCGATATGAATAGACTAAAGACCGTAACAGAGCTTGATTTATCAGACTTAGACTTATTGATTAAGGATATATCCATTCTTAGTGAACTTACTAACCTTACTTCTTTAGAATTAAGCAGTGGTATTTTTACCGATATATCGCCTCTCAGTGGACTTACCAATCTCACTTCTTTAAGTTTAGGTGAGTGTTCTAATCTTACAGATATATCGTCTCTCAGTAGACTTACTAATCTTACTTCTTTAAATTTATACTTTTGCACTGATCTTACAGATATATCGCCTCTCAGCGAACTTACAAACCTTACTTCTTTGGGTTTACAATGGTGTTCTAATCTTACAGATATATCGCCTCTCAGCGAACTTACAAACCTTACTTCTTTGAGTTTACAATTGTGTTCTAATCTTACAGATATATCGCCTCTCAGCGGACTTACCAAACTTACTTATTTAGATTTAGGTTTCTGTAACATTACAGATATATCGCCTCTCAGCGGACTTACTAATCTTACTTCTCTAAGTTTAGCCTCTTGCTTTGGGCTTACAGATATATCAGCTCTCAGCGGACTTACTAATCTTACTTCTCTAAGTTTAAGCGGTTGCTATTCGATTACAGATATATCGGCTCTTAGCGAACTTACTAATCTTACTATCTTATATCTATATGGTTGCGACAGAATTGTTTTATTTTCAAATTTAAAGCGTATTTTACCGAAGTGTAAGATTGAATATTGATTTTAATGGAAAAGAACGGCAAAACTGCCGTTCTTTTTTATGCTTTTTTAGTTTTTCACAGTCTTTGGGACTTCCGCCCCTTGCCCCTGACAAGCTTTTTATAAAAAGCTTGACCAAAAATTTTATTTGTTGCTTCGCTCGTTTTTAAGAGTTCATATTTCTGCACTTTTCCGCATAAAATCAGCCTAAAGGAGCTGATTTTTATGATGAAATGGGTAATAACCATTATGATAACTCTTTCCGTAGTTTTTGGAATACTTTCGGGTAATATCTCCGCTGTTTCAACCGCTTTTCTCGAAGGCTGTGATTCAGCGGTAGAGCTTATGGTTTCTCTTATAGGAATAATCTGTCTTTGGAGCGGTGTTATGCGTGTGGCGGAAAAATCGGGCATCACCGAAAGCCTTTCAAAGCTTTTTTCGCCCCTCTTATCGAAGCTCTTCAAGGGTCTTAAAAAAGGCGGAAGAGCTATGCAGTATATAACCCTTAATCTTACAGCCAACATCTTAGGTCTCGGAAACGCTTCTACTCCCTTCGGACTTGAAGCTATGAGAGCAATAGAACAGGAGGAAAAAAATCCCGAACCCGAAAAGGCAAGCCGTAATATGATAATCCTTACGGTTATGAATACAGCAAGCCTACAGCTTATACCCACAACCGTCTCCGCTCTCCGCTTAAAAGCAGGCTCGGAAAATCCTATGGAGATACTGCCTTGCGTATGGATAGTGTCGGTGCTTGCTCTTACCTCGGCACTCCTCGGCGTAAAAATCTTCGGCTTTATCTATGAAAGGAGAAAGAAATGAGGGTAAGCGATTTTATAATCCCGCTGTTTATTGCGGGAATTTTCATATACGGAATAATAAAAAGGGAAGACGTTTTTTCAGCCTTTACAGAGGGCGTAAAAGATGGCTTACATACGGTTTACGAGATTTTTCCCTCGCTTTTCTGCCTCGTGACAGCTATAGCGGTCTTTCGTTCTTCGGGGGCTATGGAGTCCCTTACGGCTCTTCTCGAACCGCTTTTTTCATTTATCGGCTTTCCGCCTGAATGTGCCCCTCTCGCAATACTCCGACCCTTTTCGGGAAGCGGTTCTATAGCTTTATTCGGGGACATTCTCGGCGAGTACGGTGCTGACAGCTTTCCGGGAAGAGTAGCCTCGGTTATCCTCGGAAGCAGCGAAACAACGTTCTATACTCTCTCTGTATATTTTGCGGCAACGAAGGTAAAGAAAACCCGCTATGCCTTACCGTCAGCATTCTGCGGAGACATAGCGGGTATGATTTTAAGTGCAGTATTTGTAAGAATTATGCTTTAATCGTTGCTTGTCTTGAATTCGTCAACGATAGACTTAAGAACAACAGAGTGGCTGCTGAATTCGTGGCTGGCTGCCGCACATTCTTCGGAGGTAGCACTTGTGTTCTGTGTAAGGTCGCTGATTACAGTCATACTTTCGTTGATGCCTGTGATACGCTGTGCCTGTTCGTCGGAAGCGTCAGCAATCTGGGTCATAAACTCGTTGATCTGGTTGATATTTTCAACGATTTCGCTAAGAGCAACAGCGGTTTCATCAGCGATTTCTTCACCCTTATGAACTGCTGCAATAGATTCGGAGATAAGCTTTGCAGTTGTACTTGCAGCGTCAGCGGAACGGCTCGCAAGGTTACGTACTTCGTCAGCAACTACCGCGAAGCCCTTACCTGCTTCTCCTGCCTTTGCGGCTTCAACAGCGGCGTTAAGAGCAAGGATATTTGTCTGGAATGCGATGTCATCGATAGTCTTGATAATAACGTCAATCTGTTCGCTTGTCTTACTGATTTCGTCCATTGACGCTACCATCTGTTCCATCTTTTCGGTACTTGCGTTAGCCTGCTTTACGGTAGCTTCTACGAGGTTGTTTGCCTTTGTTGTAACGCCTGTGTTTGCTTCGATACGCTCGGAAATCTCAGTAATATTGGTGTAGAGAACGTCAAGGCTTGAGCTCTGCTGGATAGTACTGTTAGCGAGGTTTTCGGAGCTTGAAAGAATCTGTCCCGAACCGTTGCTTACGTCGTCGGATACTCGTTCAAGAGAACGTACGATAGAAGCAAGACTGTTTGTAATGGTAATAAGCGAATTTCTGATTGAACGGAAGTCGCCGTGGTAATCAGTTTCAGGCTTTATTGTAAGGTTCTTTTCAGCAAGTCCGCCAAGTACACGGTCAATATCCGCTGTAATTGAGCTTAAGCTTGTTGTTACTCCGGAGAGAGAACCTAAAAGCATCTGGGTTTCATTGATGTTGGACTTAACCTTAGGAATGGGCGAGAAGATATCGCCTTCAGCGAGGAGGCTTAAACGGTCGCTGATAACGTTGATAGGCTTAGAGATAATATCGGAAACGATCTTGAATAATAATGCACCGAGGGCAATAAGAAGAACAAGAACGATGATATTGCTGAAAATGGAGCTGTAGAGAGCGGTGAAAGCTGTAGCGGCGGGAATAACGATTGCAAGGCTCCAGTTTTCTGTGTTTCCTACAGGAATATAACCGATATAGCATTCTTCGTCGAGGTAGCTTATAGTTTCAACAGCAGTTTCGCCGGCAAGCATTTTTTCAGCGATTGCCGCAACGTCGGTAAAGGACGAGGGGGACTCGAGGGCGAGGTCGGCGAAGGTTCTCATATCACGTACGTATGCGTCGTTGTCGTGTGCTACGATTACGCCGTGCTGGTCGATGATAAAGGCGGAGCTGTCCTCGCCGATCTTCATTGTGCTTATCATTTCGGAGAATAAGCGGTAATCGATAGCACCGTAAACCGCACCGGTATAGTTTGTGGTAGTAACCTTTGTTGCACACATAATCGCAAGAGAATCGTCAAGCTCACGGTGAGTAGGGCTGGAAAGATAGGTCTTGTTCTTGTCCATAGCCATCTTGAAATATTCGTTCTTACGGATATTTGTGTCATTGTATGTATCACCGCTGGGGAATGCAACGGAGAATTCGGTATAGTCTGTACCCTTAACTTCTTTTTTGAGCATTATCTTACGGGTCTCAATATCGAGCTCGCCGGTATAGATTTCGCTCTTTGCACCAACAGCTTCAAGCTGGAGATGGAGATTTTCGGTCTTTTCCTTTACAGCAATCTGGTAAGAATTAAGACCGGAGGAAATTTCTTCGTTTATATAGTCTTCGGCAAGGTTATAGCTTAATATACAGTTTACGATACACATTACCACAGAAAGAACGAGTACGACAGCACAGCCGGTAAGCATAATTACAAGACCGAGAGTTTTCTTGTTCTTTTTCGCGGAGGTTTTTGCCTGTGCGGTAATATCGGCTTCACTCTGGAAATATTCAACTTTTTCTTCCTTGGTTTTCTTTTCCTTTTCGGAATTATTCTCTTCGAAAGTTCTTCTTTCCGGTCTTAAAACGCCGGTTTTCTTTTTCTTTGAAAGCTTACCGAAGAAAGAAAATTTAGAAGCAAAGAATTCTCCTATAGCAATTCCGATATTTTTAAAGAAACCGCCGATTTTTCCGAAAAAGCCCTTTAGTGCTTTAAGGATATTCTTTAAAATGTCCAATACTTTTTTCATAATCTGCACCTGTTATTCCTTTTGGGTTTTTGTTGAATCCGTTCATTCTGCTTCGAGTTTAGCTGCTTTTCTTGCAAAGGAGCCGACTTCGAATTCCGTTGCGTCGAAGATTTTTCCGTTTTCGTCGAATAATAAGAACGCAAGCTTATTATCCTTTATTTTATATACTTTTCCGCTGCTGTCGGTAACAACGGAAGCTTTATCGCCTGTTTTTATACTGATTCCGTTTTCAGAGGTATATTCAGTGTCGAGATTTTCGGAGAAGGTTTCACCGCTGCGGTTGTTGTATTCGGTGTAACAAACGTGCTTTGCTATCGTATCGGCTGTACCTTCGTTGAGGGCGGTGCCTGCATAATCGGCAGCACGGCGGATAGCGGGAGTAAAGCCCTTGTAACTGTCGGAGGTAGATACAATCATATAACCGCATTCTGTGTTTTTAAGCTGTACAAGATATGTGTAAACGTCGGCGTTTGTAGCTATGACTTCGAGGTTTTCGTCGTTTCCGTCATATCCGTCGATAGCGTCCTGGACAGCGGGGCTTAAGCACATATAAGGCATAACACCGTGGAAATTCATTGAAAGACCCCAGCAGTTATATATGAATAAGCCGATAACCGTAAGAGTTGTTATAAGGAAGCTGTTGTCCTTCGACTCTTCGGATTTCTTTTTTGAGTATCCCGGCATAGTCTTGTCGGGCTTTACAGCATTCGCCTGGGCTTTTTCCGCCTTTTCTTCGTAGTAGCGGAGAACAGAGGGGATTGTAAATACTGCAAAGATAAAGATAAACATAGAGAAACGCTCTACGATAAACGCATAGGTTATGAATGACCATACGGAAGCATTCATAAGAGTAAGCTGGAGAAGCATATCCGATTCGCTTTTTTCTTTCCAGCCGAGGAAGTAGCTTATCATTACGAGAGCAAGCACCGCAAGAGGCATTATAAGATAATGAACTCCGAAGCCGTTTTCGAACCACTGGCTTCCGATATAGCCGGTATAATCCTTGCCTGTAACAGAGGTAACGATATTTGCGAGGATATTAAGGGGATTTGCACCGACAGCCTTCATAACAAGGCAGGTTACGAGAACGCCTACAGAAACGCTGCTGTATATAATAAGATACTTTTTTGTGGGCTTTATAAGGGAGAGGAGATAGAAAGGAATAAATACGAGAGCAGTATAATGGAAGAGAGCGGCAATTACCGCAAAAATAAGAACGGGAACTACCTTACGCTTCTTCATAAAGCCGTAGGCTAAAATAAGAACCGAAACGGCAAGGCTCTGTCTTATGAAGCTTAACTGTGTGTAGAAAAAGGTAAGACAGATAAATACCGTAACCGAAATCCAGACCTTATCGCTGTGCTTATATATCGCAACAGCTACAGGTACGAGGATAAGAACCGCATAAATTGCGTACATTACCTCGGGGTTAGTTGAGATAAGGGTTATTGCTTTCGTAAGAACAACGAAAAGAGGTTCGTAGCCCATTGTAAGAGCTGTGCCGAGGTCGGTCTCCGCTATTTCGCTGAATATTCGCATATAGCTGAAATAGTCGTTTCCAAGACCGTAGCGGAAAACTGTAAGAAAATACATAAGCCCGAAGGAGATTACGAGATAGGTTACTGTTTTCGCTTTTGAGGGATTCTTTCCTGTAAGGATAATGCCGAGAATTACGGTAATAAAAAATAAGCCGATATATGCAATCATTAAATATGCCTTTCATTTATAGATATTGTTATACAGTATTCAGTATATCACAAAACTTTTAAAAAATCAATCCTTAAACGATTTATTTGTTAATCATACATAAACAGAGGCGAAATTTTTCTACACTATTGATTTTTATTATCTTTAATGGTATAATAATTTATGTATAGTCGGTTTTTCCGCCTGTAACGAAAAAATGCCTTTTAAAAAGGGGTAGAACAAATGAAGCTTATAGACGTAGGCTACGGCAACAGAGTAAACAGCGACCGTATAGTTGCGGTCATAGGAGCAGATTCCGCTCCCGCAAAAAGACTCGTTTCCGTCGCAAAGGAAAAGTTTACCGCAATAGACGCAACCTGTGGTAAGAAAACGAAATCAGTCATCGTTACTGACAGCGGTCATATCATTATGTCCGCAAAGGAACCCGACAGCATTACCGCTTCGGGAGAAAAACAGGATTAAATAAAACGGCTTGTCAATAAACTGCAGTAAGCGTGAAGCTTTCACGGGTATTTATTTGGGGCTACCGCCCCTTGCCCCTGTCAACCCTTTTAAAAAAGGGTTGACCGAAAATTTTATTGCTCGCTTCGCTCGGCTTTTTTATTTAATAGAAAGATAAGCTGTAATAATGACATAAGGAGAATATAAAAAATGAGCAAGGGTATTTTAATTGTTGTATCAGCACCTGCAGGATGCGGAAAGGACACTATTCTCGAACAGGCACTTTCGAGAAACGATAATCTTTTCTATTCCGTTTCCGCTACCTCGAGAGCTATCCGCCCCAACGAAACCGACGGAGTAAGCTACCATTTCAAGACAAGAGAGCAGTTCGAGGATATGATAAAGAACGGCGAGCTTCTCGAATATACCGAATACTGCGGAAATTACTACGGTACTCCTAAGAAGGCCGTAGAGGATATGCTTTCGGCAGGCAAGGACGTTATCCTTAAAATCGAGGTCGAGGGTGCCGGAAATGTAAAGAAGATGTTCCCCGACTGTACAATGATATTTATTCTTCCGCCTTCCTTCGGCGAGCTTGACCGCCGTCTCCATAAGAGAGGCACAGAGGACGAGGAGACCATAAAGCGTCGTATAGCTACCGCAAGGGAAGAGCTTACATACGCAAGAAACTATGATTATTTAATCGTAAACGGAGCTCTCGAAAAGGCAGTTGATGACTTTCTTTCCGTTGTTGACGCCGAAAAGATGAAGACAGCCGTATGCGGTTCTCTTATTGATACACTTCTCAGCGAATGAGAGGACTTATAGCGGAAATTGCTGTTGAAAAGACGGCGGTTTCCTTTGATGACCTGTTCAGCTATCTTGTGCCCGAAGCCTTTAAGGACAAGGTTTTTGAGGGAATGAGAGTTCTCGTTCCCTTCGGAAGAGGCGACAAGATGCGTTCGGGCGTTATTTTCCGTCTTTCCGAAAAGGAATATGACGGACGGCTTAAAAGCATATACTCAATAAGCGATGACGGCATATTTCTTGACAGCGAAATGCTCAGTCTCGCTCTTTACCTTAAGGAAACCACCTTCTGCACCTACTATGACGCGGTAAGGACTATGCTTCCCGCCGGTCTTAGCCTTACATTCGAGGAAAAGTATGCTCTTTCGGACAGCTACAGTACCGAAATGCTTTCGGATACGGAAAAGTCTCTTTTAGAGCAGGCGAAGGAGCTGTCCAAAAGCAAGCAGGCGGAAATCTTCGCACTTCCACAGAACAAGGAGCTTGTGAAGAGCCTTTCCGAAAAGGGAGTTCTTGTAAAAAGCGAGCGTGTAAAACGCCGTGTAGGCGATAATACGGAGCGTATCGTAAGCCTTACGGGAGCGGATACCTCGGAATTACGCCTTTCCCCTAAGCAGAAAAAGGTAATCGAGACCCTTTCCGAAGCAGGTACGGCTTCATTAAAGGAGCTTTGCTATCTTTGTGCGGTTACGGAGTCGGTAGTAAAGAACCTCGAAGCGAAAGGGATTGCTGAGATATACGAAGCAGAGGCTTCGAGAGCGGTCTCCGAAAACGCTGTTCCCACCGCAAGGCTTTCGGACATAGTTTTTTCGGAATTACAGCAGGAAACCTTTGACGGTATAAAAAAGCTTATGGAAAGCGGAAAGCCCGAATGTGCATTGCTTCACGGAATTACGGGAAGCGGTAAGACCTCGGTTTTCATAAAGCTTATTGAATATGCGGAAAAAAGCGGAAAAATGGCAATCCTTCTTGTGCCCGAAATCTCCCTCACGCCACAGACCGTAGGGAAATTCCAGAGCCTTTTCGGAAACACCGTCGCTATTATCCACAGCGGTCTTTCCCTTGGTCAGAGGGCGGACGAATATAAAAGAATACGCCGGGGAGACGCAAAAATCGTTATCGGTACAAGAAGTGCGGTTTTTGCCCCCTTAAAAAATATAGGAATCATAGTAATCGATGAAGAGGGCGAGCATACCTATAAGTCGGAAATGTCTCCGAGGTATCACGCAAGGGATATTGCGAAGCAAAGATGCTTCCGCCACAACGCACTCCTTCTTTTAGCCTCCGCAACCCCCTCCTTCGACAGCTACAGCAACGCCCTCAAAGGAAAATATCATCTTTTCGAGATGAATAAGCGGTACAGTACCGCTGAGCTTCCCGATGTAAAGATGATAGATATGAGAGTTGAGGCGGAAAACGGCAACAGAGGCAATTTCAGCGAGGAGCTTCTCTGTGAGCTTAAGTACAATCTTATGAAGGGCGAGCAGGCTATGCTTCTGCTCAACCGAAGAGGCTACCATACTTACGCAAACTGTATAAGCTGTGGTAAGGTAATCGAATGTCCCAACTGTGGAGTACCCCTTACCTACCATAAGGTAAACGACAGCGTTATCTGTCATATATGCGGTTTCAGAAAGGGGATGCCGAAAAGCTGTGAAAAATGCGGAAGCAGGTTTATCTACCAGAGCGGAACAGGCACACAGCGAATCGAGAACGAGATAAAGGAATATTTCCCTAACGCAAGGGTCTTACGTATGGACGCCGATACGACAATGTCGAAGTTCTCCTACGAAAAACGCTTCAAGGAGTTCAAGAACAACGAATACGACATAATGGTCGGCACACAGATGATTGCGAAAGGTCTCGATTTCGAGAACGTTACCCTCGTAGGCGTTCTTCTTATTGACCGTTCCCTTTATGCCGGGGATTATCTCGGCTATGAAAAGACCTTTTCTCTTGTAACACAGGTCGTAGGACGTTCGGGAAGGGGAGCGAAAAAGGGCAGAGCCTTTATCCAGACCTTTACCCCCGACCATTACGTTTTAGAGCTTGCGTCACAGCAGAACTACAAGGAATTCTATGAGCAGGAAACAGCGGTAAGAAAGGCTCTTATCTTTCCGCCTTACTGTGATATATGCCTTATCGGGTTTTCGTCTTCGGACGAAGGTTCCGTAAAGACGGCTTCGGAGAAATTCTTCGGAATGCTTAAAAACGAGGCGGATAAGAGAAAGGATATTCCTGTAATTATGTTAGGACCGAATATGAGCGGAAGAATAAACGGAAGCTATAGAGCAAAGATTATAGTAAAATGCCGTAACAATAAGGATTTCAGAGATATGCTGAGACTTGTTATGGGAAGATGCTATAAGGACGAGGCTTTTAAGAATGTAAGCTTTTTCGCCGATTTCAACGGCGATTTATAGAATAGAAAGGACGATATAAAATGGCATTAAGAAACATTGTTAAATTCGGAGAAGACGTACTTAAGAAAAAGTGCCGTGAGGTTACTGTTTTCGACGATAAGTTATGGGTACTTCTCGATGATATGCTTGAAACTATGAATGAAGCTAACGGCGTAGGCCTTGCCGCACCACAGGTAGGTATTTTAAGAAGAGTTGCCGTTATAGACGTAGGCGACGGCCCTATCGAGCTTATTAACCCTGTTATAACCTCCGTAAAGGGCAAGCAGAGAGAGGTTGAGGGCTGTCTTTCCTTCCCCGGACAGTGGGGCTACGTTAACCGTCCCGCTAAGGTTAAGGTAACAGCTATGAACCGTTACGGAAAGGAATTCAAGGTCGAGGGAACCGAGCTTCTCGCCCGTGCTTTATGCCACGAGATTGACCATCTTAACGGCGTTGTATTTACCGACCTTGCTGATGAGATGGTAGATCCGGAGACGATGGAGTAAATGAAATACGGCTTCGCCGTGTGAAATTTGCGTTGCAAATGAAATATTTGCTTCGCAAATATGAAATGTGCCTACGGCACGTTATGGTATCGCCTTCGGCGATTATTTAAATTCGTCAGCGAAGCTGACACCACAATATGCGAAGCATATTTCATTTGCCGTAAGGCAAATTTCATATCCGAAGGATATTTCACAAATCCGCAAGGATTTATTTCATTCTTAC
>JAGANY010000021.1 GCA_017624025.1 Ruminiclostridium sp.
ATAAAGGCGAATGTTCTTATAAAAGTATTTATAGGTATTTATCGGGAGAAACCTTTCTGAAGAAAAGCTTTCTCCCGAACCCTCTTCCAAAGACTTTTAATATAAATTTAAGACCCACAGGGTATTACCCTGTGGGTCTTAAATTTAAACTGAAAGTTTTCGGAAGGGAGCTCGAGGGAAAGCCCTTTTTCAAAAGGGTTTCCCTCGTTAATACTCATAAATACTTCTATAAGACATTCGCCTTATTCTTCGAAATAGCCTGTCGGACTGCCTGTTTCGGGGTCAACGGTTATAACTGAAGCATTGGTTATTATATAAAGCGAGTTGTTATGGAATGACAGTAAACGATAATCCGAACGAACATCGAACAACAGCAGATCTGTGGTAACATCAAGACTCGTTCCGCTGTCCTTATAGCAAAGAATTCGCTCGATTTCGGATATTCCGTCAAAATATACTGTCGAAAGGGCGATATATCTACTTTCCTTATCCGAAGCAATACGAAGATTATTTGTTTCAGCATCAGAGGTAAGATATTTTAAATACTCGGAATCTGTGTTCTCGTCGAGGGTTATTAAAGCTGAACGCTTTTCCTTAAGTCCATTCTCATAGCTGTAAACGGTAAGCTTAAGACCTGTTCTGTTGCCGTCTGCATCAGCTTCTACCGTAACTCCTAAAAGCTCGTCGCCGTATGCTTTAAGCTTATCGGAATAAACCACAGAGGCATCCGCTGTAGCGTGTATAAGCTCTGTTCCGCTTATATCAACGCTGTAAAGCTTGTCCTTTCCGTCTGTTGTTCCGGTAATAATATAAGCATTTTTGTCGGTATATGTTACACTCTCGGGAGTTTCGCCAACGCCGATTCCGCCTATGCTTACGTATTCTTCGCCGTTTTTCTTCTGTACAAGAATACAGCCGTTCGCACTGTCATAGGCGGTTATAACTGTTCCGTCCCCGTTTATGCAATCCACACCGAAGCATTCGCCTGTATAGATTTCAGAAGAAGCTTTTTCGAGACTGCTTCCGATAAATCGGAATTTTTCAGATAAAGTCTTGTTTTTGTCGGGAATTATAACAGTACATTCATCACCGTTAAAATCAACATAGCTGTCTGAACCGCCGAGAATTCCATAAACACGGGCTTCGGTTCCGCTTGCGGTTCCGATAACGGTAAAGCTGTTGTACTCTATTTCCGAAGGAACGGTTATGGAGTCAAAGTTCACAGAAGCTGTCTCGCCGTTGAGACTGTACGTGGGAAGATATGTCTTCGGAGCTTCCTTTACGGGAGCAGGCGATGTGCCGAGTATTGTTGCGATAGTTAAAGAGCTTTCGTTAAGCTTTACGCCTGTAAAATTGCCGTCCTGGGAATATGTATAGCTTAATTCGTTGTTTTCATAGAATTCAGCTGTCACACGGGGTCTTTTAATTTCTTTCGTAAGCTCTTCCGTTGTTGCAGTTCCGTCATCGGCTGTTTTTGTTACTGTGTAAGCAACGGTTTCGGAATACTTGTCGCTGTAAAGCATATACATTCCGCTGTCAGCGGGTATAAAGCCGATAAAATCTCTCGTTTCGTCAATAGCGAGTTCACTGAACAGGTTGGGGTTGTCTGACGAAAGGTCATAGATAAGAATTTTACCGTCAACAGCATTGTATATTTTGCTTCCCTTTTCGGCGTATTCCTTTGTAATTATTTCGCTGTAGCCTTCGCCGTCAGATTTAAGATATCCTGCTGTTTTTCTGTCCGACTTAGCTTCGAGCATAGTTATTGCCGTATAAATATCATCGTTGGAGAGATATTCTGTGGGCAGCTTCGGAGTTTCTGCTTCTGCGGAAACAGAACCGGGAGTATCTGTGGGAAGAGGGTTGCCGGTTACAAGATAACGGATACCGAAGCTTCCGCCTATAAGAAGAACGGCACAAACCGCTGCAAAAATAAGCTTTCCGTTATTTACGCCGGGATAGTAAACATCATCGTCAATAAAATACTCTCTGCCCTTATATTTTTCCCGTCTGCCTGTCTGCTGTTCGGGTTCTTCTTTTTTTACAGACTGCTGTACGGGCTTTTCTGCAACCGGTTCGTCTTCATCATCTTCGTCGGGCTCGTCGTTTACGACAGGCGAAATATCCGGGACATAGGGGATATTCATTGTATCCGAATTTTTCACTTCGAGCTTCGGTTTTTCCAAAACGGGTTCGGGCTTTTCTGCCTTTTCCTCTTTCGGCGTTTCCGTAACAGAAAAAGACCTTGTATCCGATGCAAGTGCGTCGGTTTCGGGCTCTGGTTCCTTTGCTCTTCTTCCGGGAGGAGTAAAGAGACCTGCTTCTTCGAGGCGTTTTTTCGCCTCTTCCTTCTTTGCGAGCATTTCGCTTCGCTGTTTTACCGCTGTAAGAACCTTATAGTAATCTTCGGAGGTAAGAGAGGATTCTTCGAGAAGCTCAACCAATCTGTCCTTTGTAAGATTAGGATTCTGTTCTATTTCACGATAGGCACTGTTGCTTATACGGGTATTACCCATAAGCTTTAAAAATTCACTGCCCTTTATACGCTGTGCGGTTATAACGTTTATAAAAGTCTTTGCGTCAATTTCTTTTTTAGAAGCAGGAGCCTTTACCTCTTCTTTTACAGGCTCGGGGTTTACTTCTGCTGCCTTTATCGGCTTTTTCTCTGAAACAGGCTCAGGCTTTTTCTCTTCTGTAATCGGTTTTTCTGTTACAACGGGAGCAACTTTTTTCTCTTCCTTAACCGAAATCTCCGCTGCAACAGGTTCAGTTTTTTCTTCCTGTATCGGTTCGGGCTCCTTTTCGGGAGCGGGAGAAATGTGCTTTTCCTCGATAGATTCTGCCATTTTCACGGGAACAGGTTCAGAAATATCACCGAATTTTATTTTAATTGCCTTTTCGGATTTAACGCTCTGTTCGGAGCTGTTTTCCGTCTCAGTCTCATTTCTTGAGGGTTCAAACTTTATAATTCGAGGCTTTTCAACAGGCTTTTCTTCGGGTATATCACCTTTTTCTGCCGCTTCGGCGAATGCGGCAATACGCTCCATTTCACCTATAAGCTCGTCATCGTCAGCCTTATCTATTTCAACAGTAAGGTCGTGAACCTTAGGCGGCTTTTTAATAAGCGAGTCAGGAGCCTTTACGGTTTCTATGTATGCCTTTACCTTAGGCTTGTCCTTTCCCAACTTTTTGTCGGAATCGTTAAGCTTTCGTTCGGCAGTTTCCTCTTTAAGACCTGTAATAACCGAAATTTCTCTTAATTTATAATCAAAAGCAAGATTAAGCGAGCATACGAGGCGGTCGAGATCATTAAGATGGCAGAAAATAACCTTTTCGGGTACATCTCCGCCCGAAACAGTCTTTCCATCGGCACGATATTCCTTAAGCTTAGCTACAATATGCTTTGTAAGCTCTCTCGAAAGCCACGCACAAAGATGATTTTCGTCATTAATTCTTCCTATTGCCTTAAAACCGTCATCAAGAGCATTCCTTAAAACAGTTTCAGCATCCTCGCTATTGTCAAGAACAAGAAACGCTATTGCATAAAGACGGTCGGCAAACTCGTTGCAAAGCAGCCCGTAGGCATTTTTGTTCCCGTCTTTTGCTCGTTTTAAATTGACATTAACGCTCACGTTTCTCCTCCTTTCATTGTTCGATAAACACACTATCAGCCGTTATAAAACGGCTGATAGAAAAGATATGTCTTTTACTTGTTTGCTTCGGGAACTTCAATAACGCTCTTTCCGCCCATATAAGGTCTTAAAACTTCGGGAATTCTGATGCTTCCGTCTTCGTTAAGATTGTTTTCGAGGAATGCAATTAACATTCTCGGAGGAGCAACTACTGTGTTATTGAGTGTATGTGCGAAGTACTTCTTACCGTCCTTGCCGTTTACACGAATCTTAAGACGGCGAGCCTGTGCGTCGCCTAAGTTGGAGCAGGAGCCTACTTCGAAATACTTCTGCTGTCTGGGAGACCACGCTTCAACGTCAAAGGACTTAACCTTAAGGTCAGCAAGGTCGCCGGAGCAGCATTCGAGAGTACGTACGGGAATATCCATAGAACGGAAAAGGTCAACAGTATTCTGCCAGAGCTTTTCGAACCAAGTCATACTGTCTTCGGGCTTACAGATTACGATCATTTCCTGCTTTTCGAACTGATGGATTCTGTAAACGCCTCTTTCTTCGATGCCGTGTGCACCCTTTTCCTTACGGAAGCAGGGAGAATAGCTTGTAAGGGTATGGGGAAGTGTTTCTTCCTGTACGATTGTATCAATGTACTTACCAATCATAGAGTGTTCGCTTGTACCGATAAGGAAGAGGTCTTCGCCCTCGATTTTATACATCATAGATTCCATTTCAGAAAAGCTCATAACGCCTGTAACAACGTTGCTTCTGATCATAAAGGGAGGAACACAGTATGTGAAGCCTCTGTCGATCATAAAGTCACGAGCATAGGAGATTACAGCGGAATGGAGTCTTGCGATATCGCCCATAAGGTAATAGAAACCGTTGCCTGCAACTCTTCTTGCGGCATCAAGGTCGATACCGTTGAGCTTTTCCATAATATCTGTATGATAAGGAACTTCAAAAGCGGGTGTAAAGGGGTCGCCGTACTTTGTTACCTCGACATTTTCGCTGTCATCCTTACCAATCGGAACGCTTTCGTCGATAATGTTAGGAATAACCATCATTATCTTTGTAACCTTTTCAGCGTATTCGGGTTCAAGCTTTTCAAGCTCAGCAAGACGGTCGGAGAATTCGCCTACCTTTTTCTTTACTTCTTCGGCTTCTTCCTTCTTGCCCTGACCCATAAGCATACCTATCTGCTTGGAAAGGTTATTACGTTCAGCTCTTAAGGACTGTGCTTCAGCCTGGATCTTACGGCTTTCAGTGTCAAGAGCAATTACCTCGTCAACAAGAGCAAGCTTAGAATCCTGGAACTTCTTCTTGATATTTTCCTTTACGATTTCGGGATTTTCTCTTAAAAATTTAATGTCGAGCATGGTTTTTTGTTTCCTTTCAGATTGTTTTTATTTTAATTAACCTTTGTTATTCTTTCTACTGTTACTGTCCAGCCTATTACCTCAGGTTCAAAATTCTTTACATTAGGTGCAAAAGCGATAGCCTGTGTAACCTCATACTGGATACCCTTTATCTTGATTATACCCTTTATGGGGTTTTCGTTTGTTCCACAGTAATATGTAGCTGCACCCTGAAGGAACTTGGGTTCGTTCTGAACAGCATTAAGCTTTTCAAAAAGAGCAATCGTTTCTTCGTCGGGGGCTTTCTTATTCATTACTTTTTCGTATTCTGTCTGTGTTACTGCAAGCTGGAACGGCTCAGAAAGAAGCGAATAAGGAATATTTGCTATATTCGTAATATTATCAGGGGTAAGAAGACGCTCTGCCTTTTTTGCTGCTTCTTCGGCGTCGGGGCCTGCCTGTGTACAAAGCACAAGACCATAATAAAGAACGCCTACAAGAGCTACAAGGATTATAATCGAAAATACTGTTGTTAATGGACTTTTTCTTTTAACTGACATAATAAATACCTCTCATTAATTATTAAAGCTGTTTTAAGATTTTCAATTCCATTTTTTCATTTTTTCAATATCAACGTTTAGAAAGAAAACTTATAAGTTCTCTTAATTCTTCCTCAGACTTACAGTCTATACTCATAGTATATCTGTCTTTGGATTTGTCAATGCGTACAGGTTTTCCGATGTAATCTGTCATACTGATTTCAGCTTCCACAATAAATACCTCTTTCGAAGGCTGGGTCTTTGTCTTTTTTTCTGTGGTAAGCTGTTTTGCGAGCTTTTCGAGAGCACGTACGCTTATTCCGTCATTTATAACCTTCTGTGCAAGCTCACGCTGATTCTTTTCATCGGGTACGCCGATAATAACCTTACAATGACCTACGGAAAGCTTTCCGTCTCTTACCATAGTCTTTACATCCTCGGGAAGAGTAAGGAGTCTTAAGGAGTTCGCAATAGTTGAACGGGCTTTTCCGACCTTCTTTGCAACCTCATCCTGTTTTATGCCGTATGTGTCAATAAGATTCTGGTAGCCTAACGCCTCTTCGATAGGGTTAAGGTCTTCACGCTGGAGATTTTCGATAAGAGCAATAAGTGCAACCTGTTCATCGGAAAGCTCCATAATTCTTACAGGTACTTCGCTGAGCCCTGCAATCTTTGCCGCTCTCCAACGTCTTTCGCCTGCAACGATCTGGTATATATCGCCGTAAGGACGAACGGTAAGAGGCTGGATAATGCCGTTTTCCATAATGGATTCGGCAAGAGCGTTAAGTGCTTCTTCGTTAAAGGTTTTTCGGGGTTGTTTCTTGTTCGGTTCGATTTCGGTGATTCTTAATTTCTGTGGTGCGATATTTTCCTCTGCACCAAATACATCATCGTCAAAAATCGAGCTGAAATTACTTCCTAAAGCTGATTTCTTTGCCATTTAATCTCCTTTCGTTTTATTGATATCAAAGCATTTCTTCAAATGCCTTACATTTTTTTGCAACTTCCTTTGCAAGAAGCTTATAAGCGTCCGCACCCTTTGAGTTCGGCTCGTAATACATAATCGGTTCGCCGTGGCTGGGAGCTTCGGAAATTCTTACGTTACGGGGTATCTCGGTCTTAAAAACCGTATCCTCGGAAAATGATGATTTAATCATATTCATAACGTCACGGTTTATCATAAGACGCTTATCAATCATTGTAAATACAATACCCATAAGCTGAAGGTTTCTGTTGCTTGTCTTCTGTACACGCTTTACGGTAAGAAGAAGCTCGGAAACACCCTCTAAGCTATACGGTTCGCACTGCATAGGTACAATAAATCTGTCACAGGCAGAAAGACCGTTAAGACAAAGCACGCCGAGAGAGGGGAGGCAGTCGATTATGATTATATCATAGTCGTTCTTTATCTGTAAAAGTGCTTTCTTTAAACAGAGGGTCTTATTTTCGAACTGTAAAAGTCTTACTTCCGCTTCTGCAAGATTTGCTGTTGCGGGCATAATGGAAACATTCTTGAACTTTGTTTCTACTATAGCCTGTGCGGGACGGGCTTCGCCCATAATAACATCGTATGTAGTATATTCAAGGTTACGCTTTGCTTCCTTTCCGAAGCCGTAACCCGAAGTAGCGTTTCCCTGTGGGTCGAGGTCAACGAGAAGAACCTTTTTTCCCATAGCACCGAGAGCGGCACTTAAGTTTATTGCGGTAGTGGTCTTAGCGACGCCGCCTTTCTGGTTAACAATAGAAATTATAATAGCCAATTTTCTTCCCTTTCATTCTATACATTCTGTTTTTTTCGATATACAATTTATTATATCACAATATTTCGAAAAAATAAAGTGTTTTTATAAAAAAAGTGGCTGAATTTAATACAATAACTATACTCTTTCGGGAACCGTCCATTCTGCAGCAAGTTTTGCGTATTTAATCGCATTTCCGTTGTCTCCTGCTTTCCTGTAGCAATCGGCGAGACGGGAAAGAGAATGAGTGCCTTTGGAATATACGGAAATTATAGCTTCTGTCTCAAATATTCCGTCGTGATACCAGCACAAAGCCTCGTTAAAATCCCCGTTATCGTAGAAATAATCGGCAATCTCAACGCACATTTCGCTGCTGGGACAGCTCATAGCCTCGTGGAGTGACATACGGAAAAAGGATGCTGTATTGCCGCTTAAACGATAATAACGTGCAAGCACACAAGCCGCTTCCTTTTTTTCATCAACGGAACGGCCCGGGTCTGAGAGACTTTCTTTAAAAAACGCCTCTGCTTCCGAAAGGTCTGTTGTATCGCCTGCTATAAAAAGCTCCTTGGCATACATACCGTGAAGGGTCTTATCCAGTCTCATACCCTTGCGGAGAGCCTTCTGGAATGTGGCAAAATCTCGTTTTGCGTGGCTTCCCTTTGCGAGATGCTGTATCTCTATATCACTGTCGTAAATTATAGGGTCAAGACGTACAGTTTCGTGTACAGGGTTTATCCATTCGAAATTACGAAGCCTCTTAAAAAGCTTAGGACGAAGCTCACGTTTTGAGTTATAGGCTGTGTTTTCTTCCATAAGATTAAGATAATGCATCTGTACGATTTCAATTTCGGGGAGAAGCATCTGCTTTATCTGCTTAAAAAGAGCGATATTCGCTTCGTCAATAACCTCGTCAGCGTCAGCTGTATAGATATAATCCATTGTCGCTTTTGAGAAAACGAAGTTACGGGCTGCCGAAAAATCATCTATCCAGGGAAAATCATATATCTTGTCCGTAAACTCAGCGGCAATTTCCTTTGTGCGGTCGGTAGAGCCTGTGTCCGCAATAATGATTTCATCTGCAATATAGTAAAGGCTTTCGAGGCACTGTCTTAGCTGTGCTTCCTCGTTTTTTACTATCATACAAACGCTTATTGTAATCATAATATCTCCTTTTTACTTAAGAACGATTACGTTCCAGCCCTCGGAGGAGGCTGTATCCTTAACGGTAAAGCCGTTTTCCTTAAGTGCGGAAAGCACTTCCTCAAGTCTTTCGTCGATAATTCCCGAAACGATAAGTGTTGCGTCAGATTTCATAAAGGAACGGAAAAGACTGCTCATTGCTATAATTACATCAGCAACAATATTCGCCACAACCACGTTGTAACCTGTGCCGATTTCGTTTCTTAAAGCTTCGTCCTCGATTATGTTTCCGCAATACGCACGGTATTTTTCAGCAGTAAAGCCGTTCTTTTCCATATTTTCTGCTGCTGTATCTGCTGCATTCTTGAAAATATCAACCATAACGGCACTTTCTGCTCCTAAAAGCATAGCCGCAATTGAAAGAATACCGCTTCCGCATCCTAAATCGAGAACCTTGTCATTATTGCCTAAAACACCCTCGAGCTTTTCCATTACAAGACGGGTCGTGTGATGCTGACCTGTGCCGAAGGTAGAAGCAGGGTCGATTTCAAGGATTTTTCTGTTTCCGATGTCTGTTACATTTTCCCAGGAAGGCTTTATTATAAGCTTTTCGCCTACATTAAAGGGTTTATAATACTGTTTCCAGTTATTCGCCCAGTCCTCTTCCTTTACGTTATCGATTTTAAGCTCCAGCGAGCCGTAAAAGCTTCCGTTTTCAGCCTTTAATTCGGAAAGCACGCCCTTAAGCTCTGAAAGAGTTTCGAGACCCTGTTCGTTATCCTGTAAATAAAGAGTAATATGGGTAGGAACATTTTTAAGACCCATAAGGTCATCATCAACATAGTCCCAGTTCATATCCTTATTTTCGAGAAATTCCTCGAAATCAGCACTGTCGTGGATAGTAAAGCCGTTTATACCAAGCTCCGAAAGACGCATAACCAATAAATTGACCGCCTCGGACTCTGTATAAACATCAATCTGCATAAAATTCATAATATCTTATTCCTTTCGGTTTTTTCATTAATCCATACATTACAATTATGCAACATTTTTCAGAAAAAAGCAATAGAAAACCGCTATTTTTAAAAGAAAAACCATAGTTTTTATCGTTTTAGGCGTCAAAGCGATAAGATTATGTATATTTTCCCCGAATAAATCTGTTTAAAATTACTATTGAATAAAAACCGCCGATAGCTTACAATATATATAAGAAATCGTTTAAATCGGCGGAGGTCTTAATAATGAAAAAAATCTGGGGTCTGGCGGCGGCGGTTTTCGCCTGCATTATATTCAGCATTGTGGCTTTCGCGGAAGAATTCACAGAAGCAGATAAAAGAATATTCGGTATATTCCCTATCTGGCTCTTTATACTTATCTTAGCAGTTGTAGTTATGCTCGCAATTATAATAATCATCGAGATTTTTAAAAGGAAGCATAAATAAAGACGTTACCGTAATGGTATTGCTTTTATAGAAGTGTTATAGGTATTAACGGGAGAAACCTTTCTGAAGAAAGGCTTTCTCCCGAACCCTCTTCCAAAGACTTTTAATATAAATTTAAGACCCACAGGTTTATCCTGTGGGTCTTAAATTTAAACTGAAAGTTTTCGGAAGGGAGCCCGAGGGAAATCCCTTTTTCAAAAGGGTTTCCCTCGTTAATGCTCATAAATACTTTTATAAAAACATTGCTGTTATGATAATGTCTTTATTTTACGCTGAAAAGAATTTCGCCGTATGTAGGTACGGGCCAGTAGGAGCTTGCTACCATAGTTTCGAGGGTATCTACGATTTCACGAATTTCGTTCATCTTTGCGAATATCTCGTCGTGGTAGAATCTCGCAATAGTTTCAACGCCGCTTAATTCCTTAACCTTAGTGAGAAGTCCGTAAAGCTCCTCGTTTTTAGCAAGCATAGAAGCAGAGAGAGAAGCGATTCTGTTAACTGTGTCAAGCTCTACAGACGCATCAACGCCGACATTCTTCTTCGACGCAATAACATCACATAAAACCTTCTGGTAAGACATAACTGCCGGTGCATAATCACGTTTTACCATCTGGGCTGCTGTCTGTGCTTCGATATTAAGCGTCTTATAATAATTTTCAAGCAGAATTTCTGTTCTTGCGTGAATTTCACGTTCGGTAAATACCTTATGTCTGCCGAAAAGCTCGATAGACTTCTGGTCAGCAAAATGAGGAAGTGCGTCAACAGTAGAAACGAGATTCGGAAGACCTCTTTTCTTTGTTGCTTCTTCTACCCATACTTCATCGTAGCCGTTACCATTAAAGATAACTCTGCTGTGCTGCTTGAAGGTCTTAACGAGGAGAGAATGAAGAACTTCGTCGAAGTTTTCTGCTGTTGCCTTTTCAAGTTCATCAGCAAAAACTCTGAGAGATTCGGCAACGATAGTGTTAAGTATAATATTCGGAGTCGATACGTTGTGGGTAGAGCCTACCGAACGGAACTCGAACTTATTACCTGTAAATGCGAAGGGAGAGGTTCTGTTGCGGTCGGTATTGTCTTTCTTGAACTTAGGGAGAGTTACGATGCCTAAATCGAAATACGAGGATTTCTTTACGATAGTTCTTCCGTCAATAATCGCCTTTACTACTTCATCAAGCTCATCGCCGAGGAATATGGAGATAATTGCGGGAGGAGCTTCGTGTGCACCTAAACGATGGTCATTACCTGCTGTTGCAACGGAAAGACGGAGAAGCTCAGCATAATCGTCAACAGCCTTTATAACTGCCGCTAAGAATGTAAGGAACTGTGCGTTCTCGCTGGGGGACTTGCCGGGGTTAAGAAGATTCTGGCCGTCATCGGTAGAAAGTGCCCAGTTATCGTGTTTGCCCGAACCATTTACGCCCTTGAAAGGCTTTTCGTGAAGAAGGCAGACCATATCGTGCTTCTTGGCAATCTTCTGCATCATTTCCATAGCAAGCTGGTTCTGGTCAGCAGCTACGTTGGCGGAAGCGAAGATAGGAGCCATTTCGTGCTGTGCGGGAGCCGCTTCGTTGTGCTTTGTTGTAGAAGGAACGCCAAGCTTCCATAAAGCTATGTCGAGGTCCTTCATATAATCTGAAACTCTCTGCTTTATAACGCCGAAGTAGTGGTCTTCCATTTCCTGTCCCTTAGGTGCGGGAGCACCGAAGAGAGTTCTTCCTGTATAAAGAAGGTCTTTTCTCTTTTCATATACGCTCTTGTCAACAAGGAAATATTCCTGTTCAGCTCCGACTGTAGGGATAACACGCTTTGAGGTCGTATTTCCGAACAAGCGGAGTACTCGTAAAGCCTGTTCGGAAAGAGCCGCCATAGAACGGAGAAGAGGAGTCTTTTTGTCGAGGGCTTCGCCTGTGTAGGAACAGAAAGCGGTAGGAATATAAAGGGTAGTATCCTTTACGAAAACGAAGGAAGTAGGGTCCCATGCTGTATATCCTCTTGCTTCAAAGGTCGCACGGATGCCGCCGGAAGGGAAAGAAGAAGCGTCTGTTTCGCCCTTTATAAGCTCCTTGCCCGAAAATTCCATAATAACTGTACCGTCTCCTGTGGGAGCGATAAAGCTGTCGTGCTTTTCGGCAGTAATGCCTGTCATAGGCTGGAACCAGTGGGTATAATGGGTTGCACCCTTTTCGATTGCCCAGTCCTTCATAGCTGTAGCTACGCTTTCAGCAATAGAGCCGTCAAGCTCTCTGCCTGTGTTCATTGTTTCCTTAAGCTTTTTGAAGACATCCTTAGGAAGTCTTTTTCTCATAGTTGATTCGTTGAAGACATCCTCGCCGAAAATTCTCGACACATCGATTACTTCTGCCATATATGGTCCTCCTCTTAAGAGTAGAATATGAAAAAAGGCATTCTGACATAGCACGGGCTATGCAAAACGCCTTGTTCTGTCAATAAATATTACTTCATTATAATAATATAAAACAACTGATTTGTCAATATGGGAATATAGCCAAAATAAAATGTTGAAATACCCTTATTTTTCGCTGTGTTTCTTGGTTTTTTTCTCTACAAGCTTCGCCCATAACCCCCATACAAGCAGGTTTATGTTTATAATAAGCAATGTTTTAGAAATCGCCTTTATGCTTTCTTCGTAATTCGAAGCCGCACTTAAAAGACTAGTGTACATACCACAGGCTTCCGTTACGTTGTGCCAGGCAAAACCCAGAGACAGAACAGTAAGAATAAGCGGAAACACATACATTCCAAGCTTTGATGACTTTTCGTCGAGCAAGTCCTGTCCGTGACGGAATATAAGGGCGAAGCATAATCCCAACAGTGCAATTATTGTCGGATAAACGAAGAATTCTACTGCCGCATAGGTCTGTACCGAGGGGTATTCCTTAAAATAAAACACTGTTTCAACCGTCGGAACGAGAAAATCTCTCGTATCGCTTACATCAACGGTATAGCTATAGCTTTCCTCTTCAACAACATACTCATAAACCGCAAGCCGTTCAGCAGTAATGTCCTTTAATTCGCTTCGGCTTATACCGATTATATCGAGGGTCGCAAAAAGTGCCGCAATAGAGAGAATTGCGAAAAAAAGGCAGGAAAAGGCAAGGAAAATCCAGCCGTTTACACGTAAATCCAGCAGTTTTTTCATTTTTCCTCACCTCAGCATCGTCTATAAACAAGTATTTTTATCTTTTACATTCTTGACTTTATTATGTCTGCCATTTCTCCGACATTTTTCATACCCGAAACTTCTCCCATCGTGAAGCGGATACCGAATTCGTCTTCTACGGCAGCCATAAGGGTAATATGGTTGAGACTGTCCCAGTCGTCGATATCGTCTGCTGTTGTTTCTTCGTCCAGTTCAATATCCTCGTCATCAAAAAAGTCACGGAATACTTCGTTAAGTCTTTCAAAAATTTCTTCCATCTTATTTTTCCTCCTTATTTATGTTTATATGCTTTGTATAAGGCTTATAACCGTCTGTTAAAAGCTCCCATACTGTATTTCCGTCGCTTTCCGACACCTTTTCAAAACCGAATGTGCCGAATAATTCCTTTACCATACCGTTTTTTGCGGTAGGGTAGTAATAGCCTCTGATTTTCTTTACGCCCTGTGCCGAAGCCGTTTCAACAACCTTGTCGAGCATTGCAAATTCCATCTCTCTTTTAAGAACTCTGCAGCTCATAATCCACAGGTCTATATTAAGCTCTGTGCCGTCCTTGTGACCGATAACTACCGAAACAACGCCGTTATCTCCGAATTTATCGGACAATCTTCCGTAAAGAGCGATATAATTATTATCCGAAGCTATGCTTTCAATTTCGCTTTCGGTATAACGTCTTGTAGTTACGTTAAACTGGTTGCTTTTGTTGGTAAGCTGTGCGATACGCTGGAGGTAAGGGGGTGCGAAAGGCTTTATCTCCGCATTCATGGAAAGGCTGTCGAGATAATCTCCGTAATCGGAATAGCTCTTCATAAGGCTTGCTCTTTCGGCATTTGCCTTATACATTTCTCCCCTTTTTCTGTCGTCCTCAGAAAGAGAAACTACCTCGAAATATCTGTTTCTGTCGAGAATTCTTATGTAGTTCTCCGCTCCGTCCATTTCGGGAACAGCGGTACCCTTAAGCTGTTCACGGACGATTTCACGTTCGGCAGGGTTATCGTCAGCAAAAACAAAGCTTTCGGGAAGAAGATTAAGCTCTTCGGCTGTTTCAAGAATGTTTCTGTCCTTGTTTTCCCAGTTCGCCTTTATAACCGTAAAGTCATCGGGGCGTAATGTGCCGTCGGGATGCTTAAGTCCTGCCTCAGCGTTTTCGTAATCGTTCTTCGAACAAACCGTAAGCAGTATTCCAAGGTCCTTATGAAGCTTAAGGTATTCCTGGAACTCCGAATAGACCTGGCCTTGCGGAAGGTCCATACCGATTTTTATATTATCCGCTCCGTCATCGCCTACAACTCCGCCCCAGAGGGTATTGTCGAGGTCGAGAGCGAGAACCTTTTTGTTCTTGCCGTAAATTGCCTTTATGATTGCCGCTGTGTTTGCGGCAAGATAAGGTACAGCCTGTAAGGAAAGTGCGTATTTATACATCTGCCAAGCAAGATTATCTGACCAGTTATCAAGACCGTAGCAGGCAGAAACATAGTTTATGTCGTTTATATAAAGCTTTGGCTCGTTTTCGGCATATTCCGAAAACTTAAGATTAAGTTCATTTACAGCACGTACTCTTCCGTGAATATCCGAACAATCGGAGTTTCCGAGAAGTCTGTATGACGGAAGCTCGAAGTTGTTCTGGATTATGGGACAGCCAAATTTTTCCTTTAAGCTTTCCCACATCTGTCTGTACCTTAAAAACTCGCTCTCTATAGCCGATAAAGCTTCCTCTCTGCTGTCTGTTACAGAGGGATAGCGGTTTATATTGCGGTTTGTGGTATAGACATAAATAAGGTCGGGCTTGAATTCCGTAAGTTCTTCCGACGGGAACATCGCATCCTGCCAGTACTGACCGTATTCCGACAGGTAAAATGTCGGCTCGAGACCGTAATTCAGCAGGAAAAGCTCCAGCTGGTCAGCCAGAGCGTTAGCCGTAGAGCCGGAAAGAATTGCAATCTTTACGGGAATACGCTTTATTCCGTCATTTTTAAAGGCTTTTTTCAAGCTTTTCTGTTTTTTAAGAAGATAACCGCTGTCAAAAGGGTATGTAAAAATGTCTTTTATTTTAATCAGTCCTTTTTTATCAATAATTAAGTATTTTTCCGAGATAATTTCCGTTCGTTCCTGCCGGGGTAAAGGTACATACAGAGAAAAGCAGGTCGGTAGCACCCACATCCTTACAGAACTGAACCGCATTCAGATAGAAATAACGTATGTCGCACACGTAAATCTTTTCAAAGGACGAGGTAAGGAAAGGCACAACAGCATTTCCATAGCTTTCCTTGAATATTACAAGGGTACGTCCGTTTTTTGTTCCCGTTTCGATTTCTGCAATTATATTGTCTGCTCCTAAAAAAGAACAGTAATAACCGCTTGCATCGGGAGAGGTTATAAGGCTTCCGCTGTAGCCGTTCTTGAAATATCCGTTATAATAGGTGGTTTTAAGGCTTTCATTGTCGGGCGGAATATATAAATCGAACTGTTCGGGGTCGTTATAAATAAGACTGCTCTCTGTGTACATATACATCGAGCCGACAAAACCGCCTCTTGTTACCTTTTTATATGCGTCGAGATAAGGGAAGCTTACCCCCGCCTCAACAGCAAAGGCCTGTGCAGCGTAGTAGCCGCCGAGTGGGAACCAATGGTGGTCGGTACGGGAAAAAATCGCTTCGTCGGTATGTGCCGCAAGAGCAGAATATGCGTCAACATTCTTCACATTCTTAAGGCAGGCACGGATATGGTCGATTTTTTTCCACTGGCTTGCCGTAAAATTATCAAAGCCTTCGGGAACATAAAACTCGCTGGACGTAGGAACTACCATATTATATACATTTACATCAGGCAGCTTTTCTTTAAAGGTATTTACGCTTTCAGCCCAGCTTTCGCAAAGTCCGTATGTACCCCAGCAAGGCATCAACGCCCAGTAATGACCGTTTATTTCGGAAATAAGGAGACCGCTGTCATCAATAACATTATATGCTCCGCCGCTTATTGATGTTACTTCCGGCTTCGGAAGGGTTTCGAGAGGGGATGTTGTAATTATAGCCTCTGTTTCGGGCGGTTTGGTGGTAATTTCGGGTAAGGTTTCTGAAAAAGAGGTTTCAGTACCGCCGATAAGGGTTTCGGGAATTGTTGTCTCGTAATGCTTCGTGCTTTTCGAGGTAACGATTTCTTCCGTTGCCGCTTCCGTTTCTTCGGGCAGGCTTTCGCCCGTTGTGGCACTGGTGCCTAAATCGGCGGCGATATACGCGTTTATTCCCTCGGTAACAACTGTACGGAAGGTAACTTCGCTTTCCTTATTTGCCGAGCAGGATGACAACAATACTGCTGTACATAAAAATACCGCCGTTTTTATAAATTTATTCTTCATCTTCGGGTGGAATTGTTGTTTTTGTTGTTGCTTTCGTTTTCTTGGGCTTCTTTGTTGTGGCGGCTTCCGTTTCGGGAACTGTTGTAGCCTCTGTTGTCGAAGTTGCCGCTGCTTCTTCCATAGCTATAAGCTCTTCCTTTGTGGGATTGGTGAACAATCTGTCAAGTCCGTTTGCGTTGGGGCCTACTGCTGAAAATGTACACATAGTAAAGAGAAGGTCGGTAATGCCCTCTTTCTTTATAAAATCAACAGCATTAAGGTCGAAATAACGCATATCGCATACATATATCTCCTCGAAAGAACCTGTATAGAACGGAACCTCGGCATTACCGTAGCTGTCCTTAAAGATAAGAAGCTTTCTTCCGTTTTTACAATCGGTTTCGATACGGACTATCTTAGCGTCGCCGCCCATAAACGTAGAATAGGACGAGCCTACAGGCATTTCAACAAATAACGGGAAGTTATAATCGAAATTATAGGCTGTATCATAATAATATACGGTATAATCGTTAGTCGGCTTATAATATACGAACTGTTCGGGGTCATTAAGGATATTTACGCTTTCGGTATAGGAATACATTGTTCCTACATAGCCGTCAATAACAACTTCCTTATACGTAGATATGTCATTGAAGGGTACTTCCGCCGCCTTTGCCAGTGCTTCAGCGGCATAGTAAGCTCCGAGAGCCTGCCAGTGATGGTCGGTACGGGTATAGATAGGTTCGTCTGTATGTGCTCCGAGGGCGGAAATTCCGTCAACAGCTATAATGCTTTCGTTAAGCTGTGAATTGATGCTGTCAACGCTCTTGCGGTGGCTTGCGTTATACTCGTCGAAGTTGGACGGAAGATAGAATTCGCCTGCTGTGGGAACTACCATAGAGTATATTTTTACATCATCGCCCAGTGCTTCGCTGAAACGGTTAAGAGTATTTGCGTAGGTCGTACCCTTGCCGCCTCCGAAAAGGGAGATTGCCCAGTAATGTCCGTCGCTTCTCTTTACGACAACCTGTCCGTTGGTAATAACGCCGTCAGCAATTTCGTTTATATGCTTTTCTGTTGTTGTCTGTTCCGTTGTGGTAACTGCAGTTGTTACCGCTGAGGTTACGGGAGTCTCGTCCGAATCTCCGATAACGGGAGCTTCTGTAGTTACAGGTGCAACCACAGGCAGGTCTTCGGGCTCCTGCTCCGATTCTTCGGTAATAGCAACAAGCTGACCGTGAATTTCGGCATTATCCAGTTCAACGCCGTAAAAGCTTTTTATTCCTGCCGCAACCTTTTTTAATTCATCACGGTAAGGAACTGTATCGTTGTAAAACTCAGCAATTCCCTCAGTATAATCGCCGTTTAAAAACGCTTCGTATGTAAATTCGGGGAATTTGGCAAGCTCACGCTGTTCTATAAGAGATTTTGTGGGTCTCTGAAGAACAAGCATAGCAATAACTATGCCCCCGAAGAAAATTCCGGAATATATGACATTGGCAGAGGCAAAAATAGGTTTTAAAGGCTTTACTGTTTCCTTTTTTGCCTTTTTCTTTTTTTCAGCCATTTATCTTCTCCTCTCTTTAGGGTGTTCTGTTTAATTATAGTATATATGACAAATGCCGTCAAGGGTAATTTCTGGTAAAGATTTTATTTGTTATATTTATTCATAGCCTCGTCGGTCTTGCCCTGTACCATAAGCTCTGCCGCCAGAGCGGAATTCATAAGGGCGGTTTCCAGTGCTTCCGCCTGTTCCTTTAAAAACGGCGAAAGAACCCAGTCTGCAAGATTATAGTCGGGATGGGGCTTTGCTCCGACGCCTATCTTTATACGGGGGAAGGTATCGGTATTTGTACAGAGAATAATGCTCTTTATGCCGTTATGACCGCCGTCGCTTCCTTTTTTTCTTATGCGTGTACGTCCGACATCCATAGAAATATCGTCATATATAACTATAAGACGCTCGGGAGAAAGCTTATAGAAATTAAGAGCCTCTCTTACTGCCTCACCGCTGTTATTCATAAAGGTAGTCGGTTTCATAAGAAGACAGCGTACTCCGCCTATCATAACATCAGCTGTAAGGGATTTGAACTTAAGCTTCTTTACGTCTGTCTTAAGTCTCTCCGCTATTGTATCTATTGCCATAAAGCCGGCGTTGTGGCGGGTATTTTCGTACTGTGTCCCGGGATTTCCGAGACCGCATATTATATATTCTACCGAGCCTGTTACCATAGGCTCTCTTTCGGTTTTAAGCTTGTTAAGAATATCAAGCACTGACATTTTTCATCATTCCTTTATAATTAATTGCCGTTAAAGAAGTTTTCAATCTTATTTCCAAGCTTGTCGAAAACCTCATCGGCTTTTCCCATTGCTTTATCCGCTTTTTCCTTATACTCTGCCTTTTTCTCTTCGGTAAGACTTTCGTCGATTTTCGTCTTAGCCTTATCGAAAGCAGTATCAAGCTTTTTATCCAGCTCATTTATGGTATTGTTTATTTTAACTCTGTATTCCTCCTGCTTTTCTTCGGGAAAGGCTTCGTCGAATTTGTTCCTTGCCTTATCGATAGCGTTTTCTATTTTTTCTGTAAAACTCATAGCTTTTATTCCTTTTCGTCCTGTAATCCTTCTAATACAATTCTCATAAGAGAAAGAACCGTTTCGCCCTTCTTGGGTTCAATCTTAAAGCATACCTTTCCAGCGAGATTAAGATTTATTCTTCCTCCGAGCTTTGCGTTAAGCTTACCGATTTTCTGCATATCCGGTTTTTCACTGTAGAAACAGATACCGTCCTTGTTCTGTGTAATTTCGGTAACGCCGATATTCTGGGCGAGGTTACGTATCTGGGCAACCTCAATAAGTCCGAAAACGGGCTTCGGCGGGTCGCCGTAGCGGTCGATAAGCTCGTCTGTAACATCCTCAGCGTCTTCGGGATTACGTATAAGAGCAATTTTCTTATAACAACTTATACGCTGTGCCTGATTAGATATATAGCTTTCGGGAATAAATGCGTCAATCTTTACGTCAACAAGACATTCCGGCTTTATTTCCGCTGTTTCGCCTCGTTCTTCCTTAACTGCTTCATCGAGAAGCCTCAGGTACATATCATAACCTACTGCTGAAAGATGTCCAGACTGGCTTGCACCTAAAATCGAACCCGCACCTCTTATTTCAAGATCACGCATAGCGATTCTGAAGCCGGAGCCGAATTTTGTAAACTCTCTTATTGCGTCAAGTCTTTTTGTCGCTACCTCGCTGAGCATTTTTCCTCTTCTGAAAGTAAAATATGCAAAAGCACGGCGGTTTGTACGGCCTACTCGTCCTCTGAGCTGGTGAAGCTGGGCAAGTCCCATATAATCTGCATTTTCGATAATAAGAGTATTACAGTTAGGTACGTCAACGCCTGTTTCAATAAGCGTTGTACATACAAGTACATCGATTTCGTGTTCGAGAAGCTTACGCCATACCTCTAAAAGCTCGTCTTCCTCCATTTTTCCGTGTGCAATGCCTATTCTCGCTTCGGGAACGAGCTTATGAAGCTCTGCCGCACACTGTAAAATACTTTCGATACGGTTATGGATATAGTAAACCTGACCGTTACGGCGGAGCTCTTTATTTATCGCCTGGGCAATAACGCCCTCGTTATGCTCGATAACATAAGTCGTTACGGGCTGTCTGTCCTGGGGCGGCGTTTCGATAACGCTCATATCACGTATTCCCGACATAGCCATATTGAGCGTACGGGGAATAGGAGTTGCGGAAAGGGTAAGAATATCTACCCCGGCGAACATTTCCTTGAATTTATCCTTATGGGCAACGCCGAAACGCTGTTCCTCGTCTATAATAACAAGTCCGAGACTTCTGAAATCTATATCGTCCTGTACGAGTCTGTGTGTGCCGACTACGATATCGACTGTGCCGGCTTTAAGCTTTTCAATGGTCTTTTTTATTTCCTTCTGTGTGCGGAAACGGCTAAGAAGGTCAACGTTTACGGGAAAATCGCCCATTCTTTTTAAAATAGTCTGGTAATGCTGCCACGCAAGAACTGTTGTGGGGCATAGCAAAGCACACTGCTTTCCGCTCATAACACACTTGAATGCGGCGCGAAGAGCAACCTCGGTTTTTCCGAAGCCAACATCTCCGCAAAGAAGTCTTTCCATAGGTCTTTCGGATTCCATATCGTTCTTTATTTCCGCAATACAACGAAGCTGGTCATCGGTTTCAACGTAATTGAAGTGGTTTTCGAAATCCGCCTGCTCTGAGCCGTCGGGATAGAAGGCAAAGCCCTTCGATTTCATTCTTTTTGCGTAAAGAGCAGTAAGCTCGCCTGCCATTTCCTTAGCGGCGGCTTTAGCCTTCGTTTTTGCCTTCTGCCACTGGTCTGTGTGCATTTTTGAAAGCTTTACGGTAGTTACATCACCGCTTCCTATATAACGGGAAATAAGGTCAAGCTGTGTTACGGGAACGTAAAGAACATCCGTACCTGCATAACGTATTTTTATATAGTCCTTGCTTATCTTATCCTGTGTAAGCTTCTGGACACCCTCAAAAACGCCGATACCGTAGCTGTTATGAACGACTAAATCGCCTATAGCTATATCGTTAAGAGAATTTATAATCTCAGCCTTTTTACGCTTCGGCTTTTCTCTTGTCTGAACGCTTACGGCAGTATGAGAGAATGCGGCAAGCTTGGATTCCTGGTAATTATATCCCGAAGATAAAACACCTTCGGTTATATATACTCTTTTTGCGTACAGCTTTTTAGGGGATGACGAATAATCGGCGGGGATTCCGTCGCTTCTTAAATCCTCGGCTAATGTGCGTCCGCCTTTTTCTGTGCCGGCGAATACAATAACGCTGTAATTTTCCTTCATATAGGATTTAAGCTCTTCTAAAAGGTACTTGTATTCTCCGCTCCAGGGTGCAACCTGTCCCGCTGATACTGTAAGAAGCTTTGAAAGCTTTATATCGTGGCCACGCATAAAGTTATCAAAGTATGCAAAAATCATATCCTCGACATTTGTCATATACTCTGCCTTTGTGAGCATATAACGATCAAGCCCTTTACAGAGAACACCGTCCTCGAGAAGCATTTTTATATCCTCGCTGTGCTGTGCGAATGCAGACTTGAAGCTTTCGTTACAGGCTGAATGCTCGCACATTATTATGCGTTCGGCATAATCGAAAAGGGAACATTCTTCGCTGTAGCAAAGGGGTAAATATCTATCGGGGTCGGGCATAATGCCGTTTTCGAGCTTATCTATATCGGAAGCTATACGCTTTTTAACATTATCAGCGTATTTCCCTCTTATTTTTGCTGAAAAGGCGGAAAGCTTTTCGGAAAATACCTTTGAGCTTTCAAATAATATCTCCATAGCCGGAGCAATAGTTATCTTTTTAATAGTATCGATTCTACGCTGTGTTTCGATATCGAAGGTAGAAATGCTGTCAATATCCTCGTCCCAGAGTTCAATTCTTACAGGAGAGGGGAAATTTACAGGATATATGTCAAAAATCGAACCTCTTACGGAAAACTGGGATACGCCCTCGATCTGGTCGCATCGGCTGTAACCCATAGCAAGAAGCTTTGAAATAGTTTCTTCGAGATTTATTGTGTCGTTATTTCCGATAGTTACCGAACGTCCGAGAAGAACGCTTTTAGGTATAGTAAGCTGTGATGCGGCTTCGGGAGTAGCACACACAATCTTACAGCCGTCCTCACACATACGGTAAAGAACGCCGAGCCTTTTATACTCGTATTCTCTGGAAGCGGAGTCAACCTCTCCCAGCATAAGGTCCTTTGCAGGATAAACAAGGGCACTTTCTTCCCCTGTCATTGTGTTTATATCCGAGCACATACGGACGCATTCGCCCTCTGTGTCACACAGCACAATAAGAGGAGAAACGAAGTCGTTCTCCTCTGAAAATGCCGCTAAAAAATGTGCTTTGTGTATATGGGACAAGCCCGTAAGCATTACGGGCAGTCCTCCGTTATGTCGGGCAACGGCTTCATATTCATCTATGAGCCGTGCCGCATTTAAAAAGTATTCCATTTTTCACCTGTTTGTAATGGTTTTTAAGACTTTATCTCTTTTATACCATATTTTATAATAGCAAAGATTGCGGAGCTTAACGCAAGATTTATTACAAGCTCAATTACAAAGTTAAGCCCTACGAATGCGGTAATCATATATGTACCAGCGTTTTCGAAGCCTGCACCTGCTGCCCATTCCTTGATTGTATCAAAGAAGAATAAACGGCAGCCTAAAAGGAATATGCCCGTATTCATAACGGGAGATACGATACCTGCAGCAATAACGGCAACAATACCGTTCTTTTTAGCTAAGAGCTTATAAACAACGCCTGCCATAAGACCCGCCATAGCACCTTTCAATATACAGGTCACGATAGTTCCCGGTACATTTACCGCAAGGAACGCGGCTGCGTCTGTAAAAAGTACTACTACACCGAAAACGAAGCCGAGCCAGGCTCCTGCCTTCCAGCCGTAAAGAGCCGCACCTACAACTATGGGAGCGAGAACCAGCGATATGCTGAAGGTTCCGAACTTAATACCAAGTGCCATAGCCTGTAAGACTATTACGATTGCCGTAAGAAGTCCGAGTCCGACAATTGTCTTCGTGTCGAATGTTCTGTTTTCGTTTCTGTTTGTTTTTTCCATGATGGATTTCCTTTCTGCCTCCCCTTTTTAGGGTGAAGCGATGGGTTTATATTTTTAAGCTTTAACGCCTTATACTTTTATATAAAAGCTTTGCGGTGAAACGGAAAAACCTGCTTCCCGCTTTTATATATACGATAAAACGCCTTTGCTTAACCCCTTGAATTATGCTTTCGGCTTGTTCTTGCGATAAATAACAAGCAAGCCCTTTAATAAAAGCTGTGTATCTATTGTCATTTTATGCTTACAGTACGGTGCAACGGTCTGGGAATATCCGCCTGTGGCTACTACGGTCTTAGCCTTGCCCATTTCATCTTCGAAACGTTCGACAAAGCCGTCTATAGTACCTGCCATACCGATAATAACGCCCGAACGCATACAATCAGCCGTATTTGTTCCGATAGCCTTATCTACCGCACCTGCAGAAATAAGCGGAAGAGCAGCAGTACCGCTGGAAAGGGAGCTGAACGCCATTTTTAATCCTACTGCTAATGCACCGCCTAAAAAATCGCCCTTTTCGTTTACAGCAAGAATCTTGCTTACTGTTCCGAGATCAACTACTATACAGGGAAGCGGATATAATTCCTTAGCCGCAACGCCTGCACAGCAAAGGTCTGCTCCTAAAGTAGCAGGGTCATCTATCTTTATGTTAAGGCCTGTTTTTACGCCGGGGCCGACAACCATAGCGTCAATATCCATATATCTCTTTACAGCAGTCTTAAGCTGTTCGGTTACGGGAGGAACGACCGAGGAAATAATTACTCCCTCGAAATCTGACTTTTTAAGACCATACATATTAAAAATATCGTGTAAAATCATCGAGTATTCGTCAGCCATTCGTGACGAACGGGTTTCAACACGGATTTCAAATACAAGCTCCTCGTTTTCATCATAAGCTCCGAAAACCGAATTTGTATTTCCTATATCAACGGTAAGAACGTACATTTTTCCGTCCCCTTTCTTATTATTCCTCTTCTTCGTCCTGTTCCTCTTCGGAATCTGCTTCGTCATCTGTCTCCAAAGAAGCCTTCTTTGACTTTTTCGCTGTAATTATACGGCTTATCGCTATAAGGGCAATAAATACAACTGCTCCGGAAACAGTAATAATTACCGCCATAGGATAGCCTGCTGTTGTAAAGGACATTTCAATAGTATGTCTGCCTTCTGCAAGCGGTACGCCGATAAGAGCGTCGAGAACCTCAACATACTCTGTTTCAACGCCGTCAACCTTTACTGTCCAGCCCTTTTCAACAGGGATAGTTGTAAACAGCATATCATCATCGCCTGCATTTACTTCTATCTTAAGCTTTGTAGGCTTTACTCTTTCGGTAACGGTTTCCGCATTCTTTTCGTTTAATGCTCCTAAATCAGCAAAGATTGCATCATGGTCACAGAAAAGGAACTGTGCCTCTCTGAAATAAAGGTCTTCTCTTGTAAGGGTAAGACCGATAGTAACGCTTTCGCCCTTTTCAAAATCGCCTATCTTCATAATGCTGTTGTTGTCGCCTTCGAAATATGTGCCGAGGAAAAGCTCGCGGTTAAGCCACACGTTTACTTTTCTTTCGTACTTCGAGGGAAGATACATATAAAGAGCGGAGGTTTCGGGCATTTCAAAGGTATAAACGATTTCTGTATTCTGGTTTGCCTGCTTCTGCTTGAAGCTGTGGTGACCGTCTGTGGTCTTGCCCTGTGTTACGTTGTTAAGCTCGAGGTCAACATCGTCTATAATTCTTGTGAAATACTCCGTTATCTGTGTTTCATCAGTTATAAGCTGTTTTCCGTAAAGCATAGTCTGGAGAAGCTCGTTCTGGTTAGCAAGAGGCTCTGTTGCGGATAATTCCAGGTCTTCCACATCATCGTCAACAAGATATGCTATAGGTAAAGCATATTCGTTTTCTGTAACGGTTATATCGTCCTTCGACTCGATATTTCCTGTCGAATTATCGGGGCAGGAAAGAATATATTTTACGCTGAAAAGGCTGTTTGTGATTTCTGTACCGCCGGAAGAACGGGTATAGTGGCTTCTTGCGGAAAAGCCTAAGCGTGAAAGAAGCTCGATAGGCTTTGCGTTAAGGGTACTGGAGCTGTGTGAAAGTCCGTACATTCCACAGGCGAGAGGGTCGTTTACGGTTCTGTGGTATGTCTTTTCCACACGGTAGAAGCCGTCGTCCTTCGCCTTTATTTCGTCAACAACCTCTCTTGTAGGCACGATAACATCTACGTAGGAAGGACGTGTTGAATATACAATATCCCAGTCCTGACGTAAAATCTGGACAAAGGTATTTGCAAAGATTTCACAGGAAATTATAACGGTAAATACAATACAGCCCCATTTTTTGTTGAAGCGGTCTTTAAGCTGAACTACCGCCGCACTTATAAGGAGCAGGATAAACATAGCAGGGAGAATTACCTGAAGGCTGTCCATTGTATCACGGTCAATATCTTCGAGGAAATTATCCGCCTTTTCAATAAGAAGAAGTACAGCGAACCAGGCTACTGCAATTCCTGCAATATGCTTCTTGCGGATTTCGGAGATGCTGTTGAAGGCTTCTGCCGAGAAACGTATCATAAGAAAAGAAAGCATAAAGCTATAGCGGTAAGGAAGCCAGTTGGGAAGCTGTCCGCCGTGCCAGAGCATATCCACCTGACATATCCACATTGAACAGCAGATTATTGCTATAATCGAAGCGGCCGCAATTCTGTCTCTTCCTCTTATCTTCTTCGAGAAGAAGTAGCAAGGGAGCATAAGAAGAACAATAGTACCGCAATAGATAAAGGGAAGTCCCGACATTCTTACTGTATCATAGGTAAGCGGGAACATCTTATCCAGCATTTCGATAAGGTCGAAATTTGTATAAACGGTGCTGTAATCGGGCTCGGAGAAGTCGAATTTTCCGTAAGAAAGCGAGTTATATACCGGTATAAGCATATAACAGGACATCATTGCGGAAATAATAGCTACCGCCGTAAAAAGAACGCCTCTTCCGATAAAAAGACCTGCAAGTCCTTTTTTGTGGGACGCTACAGCATAGTAGAGGAAATAGATTGCCGAGAATATGGCAATCATAAATCCGATATAGAAGCAGGTTACAAATGCATATACAAGAGAAATTGTAAGCATTATAAACTTACCCTCGTCCATAAGCTTTTCGATACCGTAAACAACGAGAGGAAGTATCATAACGCCGTCCAGCCACATAGGGTTCATTGTCTGTACCATAGTGTAGGAGCAGAGTGCGTAGCTTGCGGAGAAAACGACGGTAGTAAGCTTATTATAGCCCTTTCCTCTGCTTAAATATACAGCTGTACAGAGTCCGATAGCTCCGACCTTCGTTACCATCATTGTAAGAAGACCTTCGGTTATCATATTACGTGGGAACATCCATACAAGGAAATTAAAGGGGCTTCCGAGGTAATAACCTATGATGCCCATAAATTCGCCCGAAAGGTTTCTGCTCCAGGAGTAGAAGACGCTTTCCTCTCCTGCAAAAACATCATACATATAGTCATAGTAATATACATACTGACCGTTTAAGTCGAGAGATAATACGGATTCGTCCCCGAAAGGATAAACGCCGAAAATAAAGTATGCGAGAAGCAGAATGAAACAAGGAATGCCGAAGGATACGGGAAGCTCCCAGTCTTTTGTGAAAAATCTCTTTATTCCCGATTTTGCATAACCCAGATATCTGCTCACAACGCTCTGTGAGTCTGTTGTTTTTTCTGTTGCTGTCATTTTATTTGTCCTTGCTCCTTTTCTTTGTGTCTATGGAAACTATATATCTCGGACGGAATTTTATCTCTTCATATATTTTTGCCATATAATAGCCGATTACTCCGAGACCAAGCATAATAAACGAGCCTGTAAGAAGAATAAGTATATATACCGTCGGGAAGCCTTCGGCAGATACGCCCGAAAAATGCTGTACGAGGGTATATATTCCGAAACCTACCGCAAAAAGCAGAAAGATAATGCCTGCTCCCGTAATTATCTGAAGAGGAAGGTTCGTAAAGCTTGTTATATTATTGAGTGCGAATTTCATCAGCTTTCCGAAATTCCACTTTGTTGTTCCTGCATTGCGTGGTGCAACGTGGAACTCGAGCTGTGTCGTTTTAAAGCCTACCCAGCTTGACAATGCACGGAAAAAGGTAAGTCTTTCGGGCATCTCGTTGAGAGCGTCTATGACCTTTCTGTCCATAAGCTTATAATCGCTTGCACGGTCAAGGTTTACGTCTGCCGAATTCTTCATAAGACGATAGAAGCCTTTAGCAAAGGTTTTATAGATTAAGCTTTCCTTGCCTCTGCTCGCTTTTACTGCTTCAACGACCTCGTAGCCCTGTTCCCATAGGTTCACCATTTCGGGAATAAGCTCCGGCGGATGCTGTAAATCACAGTCGATTACTACCGCACAATCGCCTTCACAAGCCTTTAAGCCTGCAAAAATAGCGCCTTCCTTACCGAAATTACGGGAGAACTTAAGTCCTCGTACCGAAGGGTTTTCTTCAGCAAGACGGCTTATTAATTCCCAGGTCTTATCCTTTGAGCCGTCATCAACGAACATTATTTCACATTCGATTTTTTCATCGGAAAGAATCTTGTATATTGTTTCCGCTGTTTTTTCAATATTCTCCTGTTCATTATATGCAGGAATTATTACTGAAAGCATTTTTTCATCCTCTTCCTTTATTTTGTTCTTGTTATTTTAAGATTTCCGCTTGTTGTGTTTATTTTAAGGACTGTTCCGCCCTTTCCGCTTAAAAGAGCAGCGTCGCCCTTCTTTTCGGCTAAATCCTCGGGGAAGCCTGTTGTTGTACAATGTCCGGATTCTGTCCCGAATTCGAGAAAATAAGAAAGCTTTTCGGGAACAGAAAGATTTATATCTCCCTTACCGCCGTTTATCGTCATATCTCCGTTCAGCGACGTAAGCGAAAGGGTTATGTCTCCGCCTGCCGTCTTTATCTTAGTTCGTTCGTCCGCACCGCTTATGTTGATTCCGCCGTTTTTTGTGGAAACCTCGAAGGATTCACAGCTTATTGCTTCCGAGGTTATTTCTCCGCCGCTTGAGGAAAGACTTATTCTTCCGTAGCTTTTACGGGGAACCTGTACCGAAATACGATAGTTTTCGCTGCTTTTTGAGAAAAGCGAAAGAGTAAAGCTGTCGTCCTGTGTGATACGAAGCTCTCCTGTTTCGCTGCAGCTTATAATGAGCGGAAGCTCGGAAAGTCCGTTTACAATACATTCCTCTCCCTCTGTATAGCTTAGCTCTATGGGGAGAGAACCACTTATTATGACTATATCGCGTACGTTTTTAAAATACTTCGTCTGTGCGGAAGCACCGTTTCTTATGTGGGCTGCTGGGGTAAAAAGCTGCATACATACCGCCGCCGCTATAAAGGCGAGACCCGAAAATATAAGCAACAGCGTCAGATTCTTAAGCTTTTTCATCTCTCAACCGCCTTTTCCTCCACTCTGTCCCTTTACAGAACCAGTGGAATCTTTTTAATGAGCCGGGGCAGACAAAGGCTGTGCCAAAGCACATACCTCCTCCGAGAAGAATAAAGCCGATGCCTGCAGCAGCGAGAACAGGCAATCCTAAATCGGTAGTAACTATAATAACGTCAAGCATACCAAGGAGCGAAGCAGGAAACACTATCAGCCCCAGGGAAAGAAACCCAAGGGCGAGAAAGATATAGAGAAAATTAAGTAAAAATAAAATCGTAAAGCCGATAATACCGAAAAAAATACGAACGGTATAGCTTAATTTTTTCATTACGTCCCTCCGAGGGCATAGTTTTGACGATACAAAAGAGATTATACCATATTATTATAATATTTGCAATATATTCTTCGCCAAATATAATGCAACTAAAAGCCAAATTTTTGGGATTAATTGAAAACAGGAGAGATTTTGGACAATGTTTCGCCCAAATATCGAAAAATGTCCTAAAAATCCGTCCTTTTTTTACGAAAAGTTAGAAAAAGAGAATGAACTTTATTTTTACCTCTTGACAATAAGAAGTTTATTGTTTATAATAATATGGCTAAGCTATGGGAGAAGTATGCTCCCAAGGATATTAAACTAATGGATGGACGGCTTGACCTTACGATATTACGAAGGACGAAAAGCCTCCACGTTAAAGAAAGGACAGGTTACTACTATGAAAAGAACATATCAGCCTAAGAAACTCCAGAGAAAAAAGGAACACGGTTTCAGAAAAAGAATGAAGACTGCTAACGGCCGTAAGGTACTTGCAAGAAGACGTGCTAAGGGCAGAAAGAGCTTAACATACTAATAAACCTATGGGAGAATATTCCAAGAGGTTTTTCAGTATCAAGAACGACAGGGAGTTTAAATTTCTCTTCCGAAAAGGCGAGACCTGTGTAAATTACGCTTTCGTCTGTTACTTCAGAGAGAATAAACGCCGTCGTAACCGATGCGGTATCGTAACGGGCAAAAAAATAGGCAATGCGGTTACAAGAAACCGCTCAAGACGAGTTATACGCGAAGCCTTCAGATTTTTTGACCACGACCTCCGTCAGCTCACGGAAAAACGATACGACTTTATTTTCGTTGCAAGAAGCCAGACCGCTTCCCAGAAGTCCCAGAAGATTTTAGGGCTTATGAATAAAAAGCTTAAACCGCTTCTTGTACCCGAAACAAACGGATAAAACGGAAAACAGGTTCAAGTAACCTTGTTTTCCTTGCTAATCCGCTTTTTTAGAATTATGAAATATATTCTTTTAGGAATTATTAAGATTTATCAACTTACTTTATCTAAAATTCTGCCGCCTTGCTGCCGATTTACCCCATCCTGCTCCCGGTATGGTATGACTGCTATAAGCAGATTCGGTGCGGTCAAGGGCGGCTATTTGACTATCAGAAGAATTATAAGATGTAATCCTTTTAACCCGGGCGGGTATGACCCTGTACCCGAGGAATTTTATTTTTTCAGGAAAAAATCGTAGGACATTATTACAGAAGGTGATTAAAAATTAGCTGGTTATACACTCTTTTAGGCACACCTCTCGGATGGATCATGTGGCTGTGCTACCTTATTGTCCACAACGTAGGCTGGGCAATTATTATTTTCTCGCTTTTAATTAAATCGTTATTATTCCCTCTCAACTTAAAACAACAGAAAAATACCGCAATTTCCCAACTCTTTACTCCAAGAGTACAGGAAATCCAGCGGAGGTATAAAAACAACCCCGAAAAACAGCAGGAAGAGCTTACAAAGCTCCAGAAGGAAGGCTATAATCCTACCGGCGGATGCGGAACAATGGTAATCTCTATGCTTATCCTTTTCGGTATCGTAGGCGTAGTTTATAAGCCTATGACCCACATGGAGCGTTTCGATAAGGCCGAAATCGCTGCTATCGTAGAAACAGCAGAAAAAATCGATATCGCACAGGCTATTCTCGCAAGCCCCGAGGACGCTGAAATCATAAAGGCGTTCAGAGATGATTCTTCCTCTATAACTCTTGTTACAGGCAAGGACGAGGAAGGCAAAAAGACCTCTAATCAGGTCGTTTTAGCCAAGGATTTCGACTACAATGCCGCTAAGAGCAGTATTGTTGTTACAGCCGAAGATTTAGTAACCTACGGTACTTTTACCAACGGTGAAATATCCGATATTATCGGTAAGAATTCCCGTGTTTCTGCTACTGTAAAAAACGCAATCAATACAATCTGCAACAACCATTACAACGAAAAATCCCTTTACGGTGAACTCCGTGCATTAAAGGCATACGAAAACCAGAACCACCGTAACCTTTTCACTGCTAATGAAAATATCTCCGAAGAGCTTATGGGCAAGCTTGATACTCTTCTCGAAAATATGTATTTCGGACCTATCAATCTTATTGATACTCCTACATTAAGCTGGTCTCCTCTTCTTATTATTCCTGCTATAACTTTACTTTTCGCACTTTTACAGACAATTATCCAGCAGAAGATCCAGAATAAGCAGAATCCCCAGATGGCAGAAATGCAGGGCGGTATGAAGATGATGTTCTATCTTATGCCCCTTATTTCCGTATGGATCTCCTTCAGCGTTCCTGCCGGTGCAGGCTTCTACTGGGCATTAAGCTATCTCTTCGGCCTTATCCAGACTGTTGTTACAGCAAAATTCTGGCCTGCAGACAAAATCCGTGCCGAAGCTAAGGCTAAGATGGAAGCACTTGCAGCAGAAAAAGAACAGCGTGCAAAGGTAGTAGTTGTTGATGCTGACGGAAAGGAAACCGAAAAGGTTCAGCGTCTTTCCGAGCTTTCACAGAAAGAAATAAGAGAACTCAACCGTAAGAAGCTTGAAGCAGCAAGAAAGGCTGACGCTGAAAAGTACGGTGAAGAATATTCTGATTCTGATGATGAAGATGATTATGATTTTTAATTACACGAAAGGAGTATATTAATGGAGAAAATCTATACAGCTAAGACTGAAGAAGCTGCTAAGGAACAGGCTGTAAACGAATTTGCTGCTTGCGGAATCGAAGAAAGCGATATTGAATTTGAAATACTTGAACGTCCTGTTAAAAAGCTTTTCGGAATGAAAGGCGAATTCAAGATAAAGGCATTCGCTGTTGAACCTATAAAGACAGCTGACGAAGAAGCTCCCGCAGCTTTTGAGGAGGAGGAACAGGTTGTTACCGCTCCCGCTGACGGAGTTAATCCCCTCGAATCCGAAAAGGTAAAGAACGCTGTAAGCTATCTTACGAAGGTTCTTGCTGCTCTCGGTGCAGAAGACTTCAAAATCGAAACATCCCTTAACGGAGAAACCGTTTTCCTCGACATCGTTGGCGAAAAGCTCGGTGTTGTAATCGGAAGAAGAGGCGAAACCCTCGACGCTCTCCAGTATCTTACAATTTTAGCAAGCAATAAGGCTGAAGAATCCTACTGCAGAATTTCCGTTGACTGCAACGGCTACCGTGCTAAGCGCAAGGAAACCCTCGAAGCTCTCGCTGTAAAGACAGCAAACAGAGTTTTAAAGCAGGGCAGAAGAGTTACTCTCGAGCCTATGAATCCTTATGAAAGACGTATTATTCACAGCAAGGTTGCTGAAATCGAAGGCGTTTTCAGTAACTCTATCGGCGAAGAGCCTTTCAGAAAGGTTGTTATCTCCGCAAACGCAAAGCCTGCTTATAACGGCAACAAGAACGACAGAAGAAGAGGCGGTCACTCCTCCAATGCAGGAAAGAGCTATCGCCAGTCCACAGGCTTCTCTACTTCTTTCGAAAGAGAATATAAGCGTACACAGGCAGAACCTATTGAATATTCACAGGAAACTGTTGATATGGAAAAGGATACTGCACTTTACGGAAAAATTGAACTTTAATAAGTTTAATTCGCGGGTGTAAACCCTCCATAAAAAGATTCCGCCTCATTATTTAAATGGGGCGGAATTATAAACTGGGATATAGCCAAGCGGTAAGGCAACGGACTTTGACTCCGTCATCCGTGGGTTCAAATCCCGCTATCCCAACCAAATGCGCCCCTGCTAATCGCAGGGGCTAATTTAATATTGAATAGTGAATAATGAATATTTAATAATGAAATTGCGCGGCGCATTTGTATTATTCAATATTCATTATTCTTTTTTCATTATTCAATAAAGAAAGGATTGTTTTATGAACGAAAACCCATTGCTCGAAAAATCACTTTTATTTGCAGCTCGTATCGTAAAGCTATACAATTATCTCCAAAAGGAAAAACACGAAACTATTATATCTAAGCAAATTATTCGTAGCGGAACATCAATAGGTGCCAACGCTAACGAAGCAGCATATGGTGTCAGTACTGCTGATTTCATAGCAAAGTTACATTTTTCTCTCAGGTTAGACAGAAAAACACGCACAGTGCTATTAGCCTGTGCGTGTTTTTTATTCTATTTCCTCAATCTCAAGCTTCTCAAAAATCGGCGAATTGAAAAATTCAGTTACCGTAATCCCTAATCCATCGCAAAGAAGCTTTATTGTAACAATTCCGGGGTTACGGCTTGTTCCGTTGAATATATTCTTAACGGTTGAGGGTGCGACGCCCGATAAGTTTGCAAGCTTATTTACCGTTATTTTTTTCTCTTCTAGAATTTCAAGAAATCTTCTTATTACCGCTTCACGCATATTTTCGCTCCAGTCCATATATAGTCTATTTCGATTTTATCTTATTGTCCTCGAAATTGTGGTCTATATATGGTCTATTTTTACAATATATAAAACAAACTTATGTAATAATTTGTTATTAAACAATATTTACTTTTTTCTTTATTTGACCTATAATAAATATGTACTTGATCAAGTATTTTTCTGTCAAAACCCCCACATCAGACCTCCAAGCTGGTATGGGGGTTGCGTTTTTAATTTTTTGTGAAATATTTTAAAAAAATTTTAAAAAATACTGGAAATAATGCTTGAAATGTGTTATAATATACTTGTTATGCAGAAACCTATATATTTTGAATACTTATGGTATTTTTTACCTTTAAGTTTACTATTTGTATAGGGTAAGCTGCGGAACTAATTTATTTTATTGGAGGTAATACCAATGGCAAAGAAATACTGCTATCTCTTCTCTGAGGGTAATGCTGACATGCGTGAAATCCTCGGCGGTAAGGGTGCAAACCTTGCAGAAATGACCAACATGGGTCTTCCTGTA
>JAGANY010000022.1 GCA_017624025.1 Ruminiclostridium sp.
CACCGATATGTTTTTGCGGCATCAAAAATAAAAGATATATCTTTACTTTTACATCAGAAGTGTTCATCTTCATGAGTGTATAAAAATATAGAACCCATTATGATAAAATATAAGTGTATATCTATTTTATGAGGAGCGATATGGGTTTGAGTTTTTAGAGAAAGAGGAATACTATCCGTGCTTATGAACGCAAAAGCAAGGATTTGAACAAGGCACAGTTTGATACAATAATACGGCTTGCAAGGGTGTTGAAGTGCGAAGCAGAGGAGTTGTTTGATTAAAGAACAGAATTGTGAAGATTTATTCTATCATAATATAAGTAGAAATATGTTTTTCGCTGACATAGCCTGAATAAATTTAAAATAATGTATATTACACCTGCGTCATGCGGTGCAGGTGTGTAATAAAAACAATCCCTTTGCCCTGTGAACGTATTTCAGCTTATGATTTAACCACAGAATTGAAGAATTATATCTTGCGTAATAAATGAAAATATGATATAATTTTATACAGGCTTATATCGTTGTTTTCAAGAAACGGAGCATATATATAAAACGCTTACGATATTTATTATATTGAAACACGATATGCTGAAAAAAATTCAGGAGAGGAATAATATGGAATTTCAATTTAACGCGGAAAATTTATCAAAACCCTGGTTCAGAGCAATAATAGGCATTATTTTCATTATCGCCGGCTTTTTCTGTTTTACGTCCGATAATGTTTATTCGGGCGTTACAAGGGAAAGCTGTACCGAGGTTGAAGCAGGTATTTACGAGGTTCGTCCGGGGAAGATAGAAAACGGCAAGCATAAGGGCTTCTGGGTTATTTTAGACGATTACGATGTATCGCTCAATATTCATCCCAGCTGTGTTACCCCCGAGCTTACAACGGTTATGCTTGATATAAAAAAAGGCGAACGGGTAAAATTACTTTATACCGACAAGAATGCCAACATTTATGAGCTTTGGGTAAAGGGCGAAAAGGTGCTTGATTTCGATACCGCAAGTAAGAAGATACAGGAGAATTCAAGCTTATTGAAATATGCAAGCTATGTTCTTTTGCCTGTGGGGGCTTTATTCTTGATTTCGTCGTTTATAAAAAAGAAAAATAAGGCGGATTCTTAAGCCGTCAGTTTTAAAGAATATTTATCGGGAGAAGCCTTTCGGACGAGAGACTTCTCCCGAATCTGTTTTATGAAGATTGTCTATCGTCAGTACCGAGAGGATCGAATTCCGTTACTGCCGACGCAAAATACATACTGCTCATCATCGGCACAGCCATTGCCATTGTAAAAAAGCTGACCCATTTTATGAACTCCGTAAGGGCTTCGGGGAGCAAAAGAAAAACCACAAATCTCGTTGCAATATAAAAAACAGCACCCATAAGCGTCGCTGTAAAACAGCAGAAAATAAGGCAAAGGTCACAGCCTTTAAAAATCCATAGCCCCAGCACAACGCAAAGAATAAAGCTCAGCAGAAAGACCATTGACGAGGGGATAAAAAGGGTCGATACTACAGAAATGATGTGAATAATTCCTGTTTTTATAAGTGCGTGTGAAAGCTTGATTTTTTCGTTTTCCATAAGAAATCTCCTTATAATAAATAATGGTATTATTATTATAGCAGGAGAGAAAGACAAGGCTTGAGCATCCTTCGGGGAAGGGCGTTATAACCTCTATAATAAAAATCGTTAATACAGGAAAGCACGAAATAGAGATACTTTTCAACAGCGGAAAAAAGAACAGGTTCGAGCTTGAGACCCTCGTAAAATACAACATAATACGAAAGCTCTGGTAAGAATAAGCATTTCATTGACATTCGGAGAAAAAAACGCTATACTGTAGTTAAGTAAAATGAAAGGCTGATTAAAATGAGCTATATTTGTTTTAAAAACGTAAGTAAAAGCTTTAATAGAATACCTGTAATAAAATCGGCTGATTTTTCTGTTGAAAAGGGAGAGATATGCGGTTTTATCGGAAGGAACGGAAGCGGTAAGACCGTTATCTTCAAGCTTATGACAGGGCTTTTGCTCCCAGATTCGGGTACGGTTACCATAAACGGCAAGGACTATTCCTCTAAGGGCAGGTTTTATGATTCTATAGGAGTTATGATTGAAACTCCCGGATTTATTCCCCATTATACAGGGCTTAAAAACCTTAAGATACTTAACTCTATGAGCAGTTCACCCGTCAGCGTTTCTGAAATTTGTGCACTTATGCGTAGGCTTGGGCTTGACCCGAAGAACCGCTGTCCCGTAAAGACCTATTCTCTCGGTATGCGTCAGAAGCTTGGCATTATCCAAGCGGTTATGAACCTTCCCGAGCTTCTTGTACTTGACGAGCCTATGAACAGCCTCGATACAGAGTCCGTAAAGGAAATAAGAAAGCTTTTTACCGAGCTTAATAAGATAGGTACGACTATCGTTATCGCAAGTCATATCTCCGAAGATATCGAAGCCCTTTGTACGAGAACCTTCCGTATAGACAACGCTGTTGTTACGGAGGTCAAGGCGGAGGCAGAGACGGTATGAAATTCATCCTTACAGACTTAAAGCGGATATTTACCGAGCCTGCTTTTCGCCTGAGTATTATTTTCGGGCTTGTGCTTTTGTTCGGAGGAATGGTGTTTGTTTACGGAACCTGTGAAAGGGAGCGTCTTTTCCTTTTTTCACAGTCCTTCGCTTTTCCCTTCGTCGCACCTCTTCTTTCCGCTATGCCCTATTCGGTAATGATAATGCAGGAAAAGGAGACCCGTTACAAGACCCTCATAACCATAAAGCAGAGAGGGAAAAGCTATGAATTCAAACGCTTTTTAACCTCGGGAATATCGGGAGCACTTGCCCTTTTTATCCCACAGCTTCTTTTGTTCGCCGTATGCTTTTTTATGGACGGAATAAGCAGTTTCGGGTTCGATATATCGGTGCTTCTTTTGTCCCTTTCCTTCGGCTTTTCCTACGGAGCGGTCTCCTACGGGCTTACCTTCGTAAACAGCCAGAGATATGTACCGCTGGTTATGCCCGAGATAGTATATCTTCTTTGTATCTATGCTTTCCCGCATCTTAAGCTCCAGAAATACTATCCCCCTCTCGATATTTCGCCGACTATCTACGGCGGAGAAATAACGGCAGAGATGTTTATAATACCTGTATTACTGGTAATTTCCTCGCTTATCCTTACTCTTATCGGAAAGGCAGGCGGACGGAAATGAAAATAATAAACAGCTTTTTTACCTGCATAACAGAGCATTTCCCTGTTATGAGATGGTGCTTTTCGGTTATAGTTATTGCCTTTTCGGC
>JAGANY010000023.1 GCA_017624025.1 Ruminiclostridium sp.
ACCGCCTGCAAGCTTTGCAAGTCTTTCCTGGAGCTTTTCCTTGTCGAATTCGCTTGTTGTTTCTTCGAGAGCAGCACGGATCTGGCCAACTCTTTCAGCAATAGCCTTGCTGTCGCCCATACCGTCAACGATGATTGTGTTTTCCTTGGAAACCTTAACCTGCTTAGCGCGGCCGAGCATATCGATTGTTGTATCAGCAAGCTCTAAGCCGAGTTCGGAAGTGATAACCTGACCGCCTGTAAGAACAGCGATATCCTTGAGCATTTCCTTACGTCTGTCGCCAAAGCCGGGAGCCTTTACAGCAACACAGTTGAAGGTGCCGCGGAGCTTGTTGAGAATAAGGGTTGTAAGAGCTTCGCCTTCGATATCTTCAGCGATAATAAGGAGCTTAGCACCTGTCTTAACGATCTGTTCGAGAAGGGGAAGGAGATCCTGGATAACGGAAATCTTCTTGTCTGTGATAAGGATGAATGCGTCGTCGAGCTCAGCAATCATCTTGTCAGCGTCTGTTGCCATATAGGGGGAGATGTAGCCTCTGTCGAACTGCATACCCTCAACAACCTCGCTGTATGTTTCAGCAGTCTTGCTTTCTTCGATAGTAATAACGCCGTCAGCGGAAACCTTAGCCATAGCGTCAGCAATAAGAGTACCAACGATTTCGCTGCCGCTGGAAACTGTAGCTACACGAGCGATTTCGTCGTTGCTTTCAACAGCCTTGGAATTCTTCTTGATTTCTTCAACGGAAACCTCAACAGCCTTTTCGATACCCTTCTTTACGATCATAGGGTTAGCACCTGCTGTAACGTTCTTCATACCTTCACGGATAAGAGCCTGTGCAAGTAATGTAGCTGTAGTTGTACCGTCGCCTGCAGCGTCGTTTGTCTTTGTGGAAACTTCCTTAACGAGCTGTGCACCCATATTTTCGAAGGGGTCTTCGAGGTCGATTTCCTTAGCGATTGTAACGCCGTCATTAGTAATAAGGGGAGCACCGAACTTCTTGTCGAGCACTACGTTTCTGCCCTTAGGGCCGAGTGTTATCTTAACAGTATCAGCAAGCTTGTCGATACCTGCCTGTAAGGATTTACGGGCTTCTTCGCCGTAAATAATCTGCTTTGCCATAATAATCAAGTCCTTTCTTATGTTCTTTATTAGTCAACAATAGCGAGAATGTCATTCTGACGAACGATTGTATATTTTTCGCCGTCAACCTTGACTTCTGTACCTGCGTACTTACCGATAAGAACCTTATCGCCAATTTTAACTTCCATTTTTACTTCCTTACCGTCAACAAGTCCGCCGGGGCCTACTGCGAGGATTTCGGCTACCTGAGGCTTTTCCTGTGCTGCGGATGTAAGGATAATTCCGCCCTTTGTTGTTTCTTCGGCTTCGAGGAATTTAATTACAACTCTGTCTGCTAAAGGTCTGATATTCATTTTTAGTTACCTCCTTATGAACTTTGTTAGCACTCTATCTCTTTGAGTGCTAAACGCTATAATTTATTATAATCATTTACCGAGGAAAAATCAAGTACTTTTTGTCATTTTTTAATTTTTGTGCATTTTGCTGTATTTTGAATGCTGTATTTATTACATTTGCACATTATAAAGTCTTTTTAAATCTATCGCCGTAAGGCTATACCGTAACTTTTCATTCTTCACTCTTAACTTTTCACTAAGCTGAATACTGACATATAAACTAAAACCCCTCTCCTTGTAACAACAAGGGGAGGGATTTCATATACTATATTACTTGATTGCGATAATGTTCATTGTGACCTTTCCGTCGGCATTGATATTGATTACGCCGTAGGAGGGCTTGTTCTTTCCTCTGGGGGAGTCAACAGCGCCGGGGTTCATAACATAAACGCCGTCGGTAAATTCTGTACGGTACATATGTGTGTGGCCGTAGAGAGCGATTTTACAGTTATGAGCCTTTGCTTCGCTTACGAGAGCGTCGAGACCGCCCTGGACATTATATTCGTGGCCGTGAACACAGAGAATGTTAAAACCGCTTGCTTCAACAACTTCAAGAAGCTTAGAGTTACCGAAATCACAGTTACCCTGTACAAAAATAAAGTTAAGCTGGGGGAATTCGGCCTTAACGTCGTTAAATTCGTGTTCGCCGTCGCCTAAATGAATAATAAGGTCGGCATCTGTGTTTTTTTCTACAATTCCTCTGTATTTTCTGTAATCTTTATGGGTATCTGCAACTACAATAATCTTCATATCCCTGAAAGTCCTTTCTGTTGTTGGTTTATGCAAAGAATAAGACCCTGCACGATAATTATACCATATACTTCATTTCAAGTCAAACCTAATATTATATAAAATTTTACAATGTTTTTTAGTTATGTTTTAAGAAAAAACAGGGAAATCAGCATAAAAAATAAGTAATAATCATAAAAATGGTACATAAAAGGAGGAACAGCTATGGGTAATATAAATATCGAAGCTCTTATAGAAATTGCGGGAAGGAAGCTCGGAATTCCGCCGGAGGAGCTACGTAAGTCCCTTAACGAGGGGGATATTTCGGGCATAACCTCAAAAATGAGCAAAAGCGACAGGGAGAAGGTAAACGCTGTGCTTAATGACCCGAAGCTTTCGGAAAAGTTCAGAAAGCAATATACCGAAGGGGCAAAGAAAGACTGATACTGTTGGGGAGGGGAGAGCTATGGCGGATATGGGCGATATTTCTATGCTTCTCGGGATGCTCGGCTCTTCTTCCTCGGAAAACGGCGGTGAGCAGGCGGAAGAAAGCGGTAACGATAACAGCTTTTTCGGGAACATAGATACCGAAACCCTTATAAAGCTTATCGAGGTGTTTTCGAGCCTTGATGAAAAGGACAAAAATACTGAGCTTATTCTTGCCCTTAAACCCCATCTTCGTAAAGAAAACCGTCCGAAAGCGGATATGGCGGTAAAGATGATGAAGCTTTTATCGGTAATATCCGCTCTCGGAGGCAACAATATATTCTGAAAGGAAAAATGACTATGGAATGGAGCAAAACAACAATGAACAGTGCTGAATTCGAGAGAAAACAGCGTGAATTTATGGAGCAGGCGGTAAAGATGGCTGAAAGAGCAGGCAAAGCTTCGGCTCACGTAGCTGTAAAGGCGGAGGAAAAGACGGAGCCTGTCGAAGAGAAAGAGGAAGTTATCAGTGCCGAGGAGCTTTTCGACGAGGTTACGGAGGAGCTTTCCGAAGAGCTTGACATTGCCAAAGAGGCTGTTGAGGAACAGCAGGATGAAAGGGAAACCGAAGAGGAAAAGGAAGAGCTAAGCTTCGGCGTATTCGATAAAGACGAGCTTATGAAGGCTATTGAAAACGGCGAGGTTTCGGGGGAAAGCCTTAAACAGGCAACAGAGATACTCGAGGAAATGAGCAGTAAGACCGAGGCTATGAAAAGGCTTCTCGAGGAACAGGAAAAGCAGTATGAAAACGAAGAAAAGACCGATAACGGAGCAGATTACGGTTTAAACGGATACATAGACAGGCATAATAACAGGTGTCGGGGGTGTTCGGATGGGAACGGGAATAACTCTTCCCGATAAGGATATACTTCTTATTCTCGGAATTTTAGCAGTCCTTTACCGGGAGGGCGGGGATAAGGAGCTTTTAATCGGGCTTTTATTTCTGCTTATTAGCATTATGCACTGACAGCGGATATTACCCCTCTTTTGAAGAATAAAGGAGAAGACAGTCTGTCAAAAAACCGAGCAAAGCGAGTAAAAGATTTTCGGTCAACCCTTTTTTAAAAGGGTTGTCAGGGGCAAGGGGCGGAAGCCCCGAAACTTATAAATCTTTCACTTAACTTAAAAGCAGGAATTATTGACAGTTTACCCCTCTTTTGAAGCACAAAAGAGGGGTGATGTTATGTACGGAAGCAAAGCATAAGTAAGTGGCGGAATTCTTGACAAAAGCCTATAAAAAGAGTATAATAATATGGTATATATTATGGCGTAGTATGCCAAAAAGGAGGCGTTTTCCACGAATACGGAAATTAACGGTCTTAACATTAATTTTATAAAAGAGGGAAACGGCGAAAACGTCCTTTTATTACAGGGCTGGGGTACGGAAATAACTATTTATTCCGCTGTAATAAGTGAAATTGCAAAAAAATATACGGTATATGCTCCCGATTTTCCGGGCTTCGGCAAGTCGGACGAGCCGAAAGAACCCTGGTGCGTTGATGACTATGCGGATTTTGTTGCGTCATTCTGTAAGGAAATGGGGATAACGAAAACAATTCTCGTGGGTCACAGCTTCGGGTGCCGTGTTATTATAAAGCTCCTCTCGAGAGAGGATTGTCCTGTTGAGGTTGAAAAGGCAATACTTACAGGTGCGGCAGGAATAAAGCCCGTACAGTCGGAAGCGTCAAAGAAAAAGGCTTCCGCATACCAGCGAGGCAAGAAATTCTTAAGCACGCCCATTATGAAAAAGCTTTTCCCGAACGCTCTCGAAAAGCTAAGAACAAAGCACGGCTCAGCCGATTACCGTGCGGCAAGTCCTATGATGAGACAGGTTCTCGTAAAGACCGTAAACGAAGACCTTTCACATCTGCTTCCGAAAATAAAGCAGGAGGTTCTTCTTATCTTCGGCAGAAACGACGACGCTACTCCTTTAGCTGACGGACAGCGAATGGAAAAGGAGATGCAGAATGCAGGGCTTGCGGTAATTGAAAATGCAGGGCATTTTGCATTTATCGAACAGCAGTATCTCTTTTTACGTATTGTTGGCTCATTCTTAGGCATCGAATAATCTCTCTCGGAAACCGAGCGAAGCGAGCAATAAAAATTTTCTGTCAACTCTTTTATAAAAGAGTTGGCGGGGGCAAGGGGTCGGGGACAACGGCTCGTTGCGGCAGCCCCAATCCAGTGATAGTCAACACCTGTTATGGTTAATTGTCGCCCTGTGAGATTTTTGATTAAATACATTCTGAAAAGGATTTATATATATGGAAATTTTAGGTTATATCATATTTTTTGCTTCTCTTTTAATAAGCTTTACAGCAAGCTTCATCCACTATATGCATATGTTCCAGCTCAATTCCTACAGCCCCTTTGAACAGGGTCAGTGGATGAAAAAGAATATAGGGCGTATTCTTCTCCGTCATACAGCTCCCGTAATTGCGGCGGTGTGCGGATATGTTTTTGCAGTATATATTCCTGCAGGGACAGGAAATATGATGAATGCAGTAACGCTTGAAAATTTTCTTACCTGTAGCGGTCTTCTTATCGTAAGCGTTGTATTCTGTATTCACGGTCCCGCAAAGAAAAAGCTTAAGTTTACCCCCCGTGTTATAAGAATGTGCGTAACGAGTACTATTGTTTACGGAGCGGTATGTGCTTTAGCTATGATATTCCTTTATGAGAGCGGACTTTTCCTGCCTGTTCTTTGTCTCTGGCAGATTTTCTCTCTCGTAATGCCTATGATTGCGAATTTTATCAATAAGCCGATTGAAAAGGCGGTAAACAACCACTATATAAACGACGCAAAGCGTATTATAAACGAGCTTCCGAACACAACTGTTATCGGTATTACGGGAAGCTACGGAAAAACCTCTACAAAGTTCTATCTCAACAAGCTTCTTTCCGCAAAATATAACGTGCTTATGACACCCGAAAGCTATAATACGACTATGGGCGTTGTAATAACAATACGTAAGTGGCTCAACGCTTCCCACGAGATTTTTATCTGTGAAATGGGTGCAAAGGGCGTTGGCGAGATAAAGGAAATCTGTGATATCGTTCATCCAAAGCACAGTATGATAACCTCTATCGGCGAACAGCATTTAGAAACCTTCAAGAGCGTTGACAACATAATAAAGACAAAGTTCGAGATTGCGGATTGTATTACCGACGGTACTGTAGTTCTGAACTTTGATAACGAGCATATCAGAAATCACGGCACAGATAAGAACAAGATAACCTACGGTATCGGTGACGGAGATTATGATTATAAAGCGGAAAACATAAAGGTCTCCCCTAAGGGCACAAGCTTTACCGTAGTGCACAAGGGCGAACGCTACGATTTTTCCACAAAGCTTTTAGGCTCGCATAATGTACAGAATATCGTAGGCGCTATCGCTGTGGCAAACTTTATGGGCGTTCCCTTTAAAGACCTTGTATTCCCTGTAAAGCGTCTTGAATGTGTGCCTCACAGAATGGAAATACTCGACAAGGGCAACGGTGTAACGGTTATCGATGACGCATTCAACTCCAATCCCGCCGGTGCGAGAGCCGCTCTCGGCACGCTTTCGATGATGGAGGACTGTGAGCGTATTCTTGTTACTCCCGGTATGGTCGAGCTCGGGGAAAGAGAGTATGAGCTTAACCGTGAGCTGGGCGAATTTGCGGCGGATTGCTGTGACGCGGCGATACTTGTAGGCGAAAGACAGGCTCCGCCTATTAAAGAGGGCTTACTTAAAAAAGGCTATCCCGAAGATAAGATATATGTTGTAAAGGATTTAAACGAGGGCGTTAAGATTGCTTACGGTTTAAATGCAGGAAGAAAAAGAGTTATTCTTTTAGAAAATGATCTACCGGATAACTATTAATGATAATAATTATAGCTTTTCGGTTCAAGTGAGAGGAATAAAAAATGTTTATTATTTGTAAAAGCTGTAAAAAGCTTGTAGATGCGGATAAGCACGATTTCTGTCCTAAGTGCGGTGCGAATTTCAGTTATGCCGATAACCTGAACGGCGGTACGAATTCCGAAGACTATAAGGAATACGAAAATAACCGCAATATCGAGCGAAGCTACCCCGAAAATCATAATTATAACGCACAGAGAGAAAATACAAGGCTCGAAACGAAACGCCGTATCCGTAATAATGCCAATAAACAGGACGGAAAGAAAAACGGCTGTATAGGCTGTTTTGTGGCAGTTATTTTTATCTTTATCGCCGGAGGCTCGCTTATTACCTCGGAATTTGATGACCTCTTCGAAGAAATCGAAGAAAGCTTCAGCACTCCTGTCAGAGAGGATGAAGTCTATGAGATCCCTCAGATGACAACATACGATTACGAGGAATTCTATTCCAATTACTATTTTGACGAACCGGAAGATGATGATATAGAGAAGATAACTGTCGGCTACGGAGAGACAGCTTTCAGAGAGAATATAAATATAACCTGTGACGAGGTAGCGGTTGTTGATGATGTTGACGTTCCTACGGGCTATACACCTCTCAGCTTCCGTCTTTACATAGAGAAATTCTCGGGTGAAGGCAATGTATTTTATGTAAGAGCAGGTACAAAGCTTTATGCCGACGGTGAGGAATGTATGGATATATATTCCTATCATTATGATGGAATTTCCGCCGATACTATCTCGGCTCCGGGTATTTACAACGCTTATGTAACCTTTATAGTTCCAAATGATACGGAAATATTTACTCTTCAGTGGTACGAAAATACAGAGATTGTTATTGAAAACGACGGTTATACTGCTGAAACCGAAGGAACTGTCGTAAACGGCTTTTACGAAGAGGCATATATAAATAACATATCGATTATGTGTACCGATTTAAAGGAGATGCAGATTGATTATCTGCCTCCTGCTGACGGATATATGTATGCGGGCTTCGGATTATGCCTTACAAATCACGGAGAAGAATCCGAATATGTTACTGCTTATACAGAGTGCTTCGCTGACGGCGAGGAATGTGCTATGTCATTTGTTTTTGATGACCCGTCATTTATGTCTATGGGCATTGAATTGCTTGAATTCCTGGAAACCTATGAGGGCTATGTATGCTTCGAGGTTCCAAAGGATGCGGAAAAATTCGAGCTTCATTACGAAAATGTTGTAATTGAAATTGAAAATACATTGAGATAAGGAGCAGAAATGAGCAAGGAGATAAAAATATGTGAATTCTGTGGTGCGGAATATGACGGAAGCGTAAACAGCAGTTGTCCCGGATGCGGAGGCAGAAATACAGGTGCAAAGGGATACACTATGGAACAGCTTCAGCAGGAAAGAGCAGAAAGAAAGGCTCTCGAACAGCAGAAATTCAATGACAGGCAGAAAGAGCTTGACGGACAGGTAAGGAAGATAAAGATAGGATGTTTTCTTATAGTGCTCGCTGTAATAGCACTTATATTCTTTACCTCTAAGGGCGTTTCGTTCTTTATGGACGGTAAGGAAGCAACAGAAACGGCATCAATTATCATAAACAATATATTAAACTAAAAGAACAGAAAGGAAGCGGCTTTATGAAAATAAGAGTCGGAGTATTTTTCGGAGGAAAAAGCGTAGAACACGAGGTTTCGGTTATTACAGGCCTGCAGGCTTATAACCATATAAACCGTGAAAAGTATGAACCGATACCGATATATATTACTAAGGAGGGTAAATTCTATGTCGGCGAAAAAATCGGCGTTATAGAAAATTACCGCAACATTCCTGCCCTTTTAAGAGACAGCACACAGGTTATTCCCATAAATGACGGAGGGCTTAAGTTCTTAAGATATCCTATGAAGAAATTCGGGGATAACGTTATGGCAGAAATTGACGTTGCTCTTCCGGCGGTACACGGTACTAACGTAGAGGACGGTGCCTTCCAGGGATTTTTACAGACCTTAGGCGTTCCCTATGCGTCCTGTGATGTTCTTTCGTCGGCAGTAGGAATGGATAAGTACTTTATGAAGACGGTATTTAAGGATAACGGTATTCCCGTTCTTCCCTGTGTCGTTACTAACATAAAGAAATATGTGGCTGACGCTGAGGGAGTAGTCAAGAAAATCGAAGAGGCTACAAGATACCCTGTAATCATAAAGCCCGTAAACTTAGGCTCAAGCGTAGGCATACGAAAGGCAAAGGACAGGGAAGAGCTTATAGAAGCCCTCGAATACGGCTTTACCTTTGCAATAAAGGTGCTTGTTGAAAACGCTGTTACACAGCTTAAGGAAATAAACTGCTCGGTTTTAGGCGATTACGAAGAGGCAGAAGCAAGCGAATGCGAAGAGCCTGTTGCAAACGATGAAATTTTAAGCTACCAGGATAAATACGTAAGCGGTTCAAAGGGCGGTAACGGAGCGAAAAGCGGTATGGCTTCCCTTAAGAGAAAGATACCTGCTGATATTTCTCCCGAAATGAGAGAAGAGATACGCTCTCTCGCTGTAAAGGCGTTCAAATGTCTCGGATGCACAGGCGTTGCGAGAATTGACTTTATGCTGGATATGTCGGAGGGAAAAATCTATCTTAACGAAATAAATACCATTCCCGGAAGCCTTTCATTCTATCTCTGGGAGCCTCTCGGAGTAAAATACAGCGAGCTTCTCGACAGAATGATTACTCTTGCGTTCAAGCGTGAACGAGAAAACAAATCCATCAGCTTTTCATTTGATACAAACATTCTTGAAAATATTACCTTAGGCGGAGCAAAAGGGGCTAAGGGGTCTAAAATGTAATGTAATGCACCTTTGGTTGCACGATGAAGAATGAATAATGAATGATGAAAGATTGAGGAATCGGCTTCGCCGATGAATTTAAAAATGAAAAATAATGAACTTGTAAAATTTTCTGTTGATTTATCCATAATGATAGTCGGATATTACAAATGGTTAAATGATGAAATAAAGGAAAATTGTCGGTCTATAAAAAGAATGTTGATTGCGACTTTAAATACATCGAGAAAGAATATTTAAAATCATCGGCGAAGCCGATACCACAACTATTCACTATTCACTTTTCACTCTTCACTCTTCACTCTTCACTTTTCACCCTTCACTCTTCACTTTTAATACGGAGGATTAAAAATGACAAAACCTTACATCATCGGTCTTAAATTCGGAACCTGGAACAGCGAGGTCTGGTTTGCAGGCGAGGATAATGATGAGACAAAAGCAAAATGGGATAACGCTGTTAAAAGGCTTGAAGAAGTCGGAAAAAGCTGTGCTAATCCTAACGATTTTATAAACGAAGCCTGTGAGCATTTCGAAAAGTACGGATTTACCCGTATCCAGAGATGAAAGAGGTAGTTGTAAATAAAAACGCTTCGGGTCAGCGTATAGACCGTTTTCTCCAGAAAGCCTTTCCCGAGCTTCCACAGAGCCTTATCTGTAAAACCATAAGGAAAAAGGATATAAAGGTAAACGGAAAGCGTACCGAAGCAAACTATAAGCTTAATGAGGGCGACGTTATAACCCTTTATATAAAGGATGAGTTTTTCGAGAAGCAGAAGAATTCCGATGATGAGTTTTTAAGTACCGACGGTAAGGTAAATATCATCTATGAGGATGAAAACATTCTGCTTGCGGATAAGGAGCCGGGGCTTGTTGTCCACGAGGATAACGATAATACCTCGGATACCCTTATTAACCGTATAAAGAACTATCTCTACAAAAAGGGCGAATATAATCCAGAAGAGGAGCTTTCCTTCGCACCCTCTCTCTGTAACCGTATCGACAGGAATACAGGGGGTATCGTTATCTGTGCGAAAAATGCCGAAAGCCTTCGTATCTTAAACCAGAAGGTTAAGGACAGGGAGCTTACAAAGCTTTATCTTTGCGTTGTAAACGGCGTACCGAAGCAGAAAAAAGCAAGGCTTACGGCTTATCTCGAGAAAAACGAAAAGGAAAACAGAGTTGTTATCTCCGACAGGAAAACTCCCCGTAACCGTACCATTATCACAGAGTACCAGGTTCTTGAAACGAGAAACGGGGACAGTCTTCTTGAAGTCGATTTAATAACAGGAAGAACTCACCAGATAAGAGCACATCTTTCCTATATCGGACATTTCCTTTTAGGGGACGGGAAATACGGGCTAAATAAAATAAATAAGGAAAAGGGCTACCCGTACCAGGCTCTTTACAGCTATAAGCTTATTTTTAATTTCAGTACAGACGGGGGAATTTTAAACTACCTTAACGGCAGGGAATTCACCGCCAAAAATATATGGTTTTTAGAACAATTTAAAAAAGGAGAAAAAAGAAAATGAAGTATGTAGTATTACTTTGTGACGGAATGGCAGATTTAAAGCGTGAGGACTTAGGTAACGGAACACCTATGAGCTGTGCGAAGAAGCCGAATATGGACAAGCTCGCAAAGACAGCCGAAATCGGTCTCGTAAAGACAGTTGTTGACGGTATAAAGCCCGGAAGCGACGTTGCGAACCTTTCTGTTTTAGGCTATGACCCCGCTATCTATTATTCGGGACGTTCTCCCCTCGAGGCAGGCAGTATCGGTATCGATATGCTCCCCACAGACGTTTCCTTCAGAGCGAACCTCGTAACCTTATCCGATGAAGCAGTTTATGAGGACAAGACTATTCTCGACTACTGTGCAGACGATATTTCTACAGAGGAAGCTGCCGAGCTTATGAAGTTTATTGCTGAAAAGCTCGACACAGACGTTTTCCATTACTACAGCGGCGTAAGCTACCGCCACTGCCTTATCTGGAACAACGGTACTCTCGATGTAGGTACCTTAACACCTCCTCACGATATTACAGGCAAGCCCATAAAGGAATACTTAGGCTTTAATGAAAAGAGCCAGCCTTTATTTGAAATGATGAAGAAGTCCTATGACTTACTTAAGGACCATCCCGTAAACAAGGCGAGAGAAGCTAAGGGTCTCCGCCCCGCAAACAGCCTCTGGTTCTGGGGCGAGGGCGTAAGAAAGAGCCTTATGCCCTTTACTGAAAAGTACGGTAAGACAGGTGCTATGATAAGTGCGGTTGACTTACTTAAGGGTATCGGTAAGTTCACAGGTATGGAAGTTATCAACGTAGAGGGTGCAACAGGCTACATAGATACAAACTTCAGCGGTAAGGCTGACGCGGCTATAAAGGCATTAAAGGACGGAAACGACTTCGTTTATATCCACGTTGAAGCTCCCGATGAATGCGGTCATCGTTTCGAGGTACAGAACAAGGTAAAGGCTATCGAGCTTATTGACGAGCTTATCTTAGGGCCTGTATTAAAGGCTTTCGAGGGCGAAGAGCTTAAGGTGCTTATCTGTCCCGACCATCCTACTCCTCTCGAGCTTAAGACTCATACAAACGCTCCCGTTCCCTATCTTATCTGGAACAGCGTAAAGGCAGAGCAGGGCGTAGATTGCTTCACAGAGGAAGCTGCCGAAAACACAGGCAGATATGTTGAAATCGGTCACACACTTATGGAACACTTTCTTGGCGAATAATTAAAAGTAAACGAAAGGGCGGAATATTTCCGCCCTGCAGCTTGTCGAAAAAGTCTCTTCTCTTAAAAATGCCGAGCGAAGCAAGAATAAATAATTTTCGTTCAACCCTTTTATAAAAGGGTTGTCAGGGGCAAGGGGCGGAAGTCCCAAAGCCTGTGAATTTTTCGTGCATCATAAAAGCAGAGTTCAACGGCAGTCTGAAGGGCGGAATATCTCCGCCCTGTAGTATGTATAAAAAGGAATATAAAAAATGGTAGAAACAAAAGAAAATAAAATGGGCACGATGTCAGAGGGGAAGCTTCTTTTATCAATGTCGCTTCCTATTATGATATCTATGATAATCCAGGCTCTTTATAACATTGTTGACAGTATCTTCGTCGCAAAGTTCAGCCAGGACGCTCTTACAGGCGTTACCGTGGCATTCCCGATGCAGAACCTTATGATTGCCGTAGGCTCGGGTACAGGCGTAGGTATAAGTGCGTTCTTATCGAAAAGCTTAGGAGAGGGTAAGCGTGAGCTTGCCTCAAAGGTCGCAAAAAACGGTCTCCTTTTAGCAGGCTTAAGCTGGACCCTCTTCCTTATTATCGGAATATTCTTTGCCCGTCCCTTTATCGCTTCACAGACAAGCTCCGAAGCTGTAGTTGAATACGGTGCAGAATATTTAAGCCTTTGTTCGGTTCTTTCCTTCGGCGTATTTTTCCAGATAACCTTAGAACGGCTTTTACAATCTACGGGTAAAACCTTCTTTACTATGATAACACAGGCTACGGGTGCTATAATCAACATAATTCTTGACCCGATATTTATTTTCGGCTATTTCGGACTTCCTGCTATAGGTATTTCGGGAGCGGCAATAGCTACCGTTTTCGGACAGACAATTGCGGCGGTTCTCGGAATTATCTTCAACTTAAAGCTTAACAAGGAGCTCGACTTTTCATTTAAAGGCTTTAAGCCCGATATTGACATTATAAAGCGTATCTATGTTGTCGGACTTCCGTCGATAGTTATGATGGCGATTTCTTCGGTTATGACCTTTGCTATGAATAAGATACTTGACGGCTTTTCTACGGTAGCGACTAACGTTTTCGGTATTTACTTCAAGCTCCAGAGCTTTGCGGTTATGCCTGTTGTCGGAATAAATAACGGGATGGTGCCGATTATATCCTACAACTACGGTGCGAGAAGAAAAGACCGTATTATGAAGACGATAAAGTACAGCGTTATTTTTGCTCTCTCCATAACCATAGGCTGTATGCTTATTTTCCAGTTTTTCCCCGAGCAGCTTATAAAAATGTTTGCGGCGGAGGGTGAAGCGGAAGCACTTTTAGAAATGGGTGTACCTGCATTACGCATAATTTCTCTCAACTTTATTTTTGCAGGCTTCTGTATCGTAAGCGGTTCAGTTTTCCAGGCTATGGGCAACGGTGTTTTAAGCCTTATTGTTTCGGTAGCGAGACAGCTTGTTGTACTTGTTCCGGCGGCATATATATTATCAAAAATAGGCGGAGTCAATGCTGTATGGTGGTCATTCCCTCTTGCCGAGTGTATGTCGGTATTATGCAGTGCGGTATTCCTTGTGCTTATATATAAAAAGACTATAAAGAAGCTGGACGAACCCGAAAAATCTCTTTAAAAAAGTTTAGGTCAAGCCTTTTCAAAGGCTTGTCAGGGGCAAGGGGCGGAAGCCCCAAAAAAGTGTAAAAAAATAAGGACAGAAAAGCAGTAAAACCGCTTATCTGTCCTTTTAATTTTAAATAGCAAGGCTTGTTTTATTCTTCGATAAACCTGCAGTCATCAAGAACTGACCAGCCTTTAACGATATCCCATTCAGTAACAAAGCCACATCCGCCGAAATTCACATAGAATGAATCGCTTTCTTCGTCATAGGCTGATACCATTATATCGGAATCATCAAGCATTAAAATACAGATTTCGCCGTCATCGGGCTTTTCGTCTGTATTATGCCAATTTAAACAATCAATTTTCATTTTCTTACACCTTACTTTGCAGTTACAACGCTTGAATAAGAGCTGTAGTACTTTGTATCATCCTTTACGCCGTAGGAGCGAATTTTGAACTTGTATGTGTTGTTCTTGAAATCAAGCTTTGAGCTTGTGTAGCTTGTCTTTTCGCCGGATACTGTAGCAAGCTTCTTGTACTTTCCACCGTTTTCGGAGTAGTAAATCTGGTACTTTTCAGCACCATCTACTGCTGTCCAGCTGAATTTTGCCTTTGTATCGCTGCTCTTTGTAACCTTAAGGGTAGTTTTCTTCGGAACGATTTTAAAGGTAATGGTCTTTGTGCCTGTGTAGTTGCCCTTGCCCTTTACAGTAATAGTTGCTGTTCCGATTTCCTTGTTGTTCTTGTAGGAAACGGTATAGTCTGTGCCCTTAACGAGCTTATAATCATCATCAAAAATCTTTACAGCAGGCTTTCTTGCCTTTCCTGTATATGTGTACTTGCTGCTTATTTCAGCAAAGTCGAGGGAAGAAATCTTTGTTTTCTTCGAGCTGCCGGATAAGCTCGGGAAATCGAAGTTGTTTCTTACTGTAAGGATAAGGGGATCGCCGCCGTAGGGGCTTACGATTGTGCTGAAATCGCTTTCGAAGCAGCCGAACGTAACTGCACCTGTGCTAAGCTTAGCAATCTTTTTAACGTAGCTTTTTGCTGTTGAGTTGTTTTTGGGAAGCTTAAAGGTAAAGGAGTAGTAACCGTCAGTTGCTTTTTCGGAATATGTACCGGAAACGCCTACATTTACTTCATCGGATAACTTTGTGAATGCTGTAAGGCTGATAAGGCTGTCGCTTACGTCCATAAACATATGTGTAACACCGTCTATCTCGAAGTATGCACAGATACACATATTCTTTCTCTTTTTTGCAGCGTTGTAATCTGCCTTTGAGATACCGCCGATCTTTATACAATAGTAGTTGTCCGATTCGTAGCCGGAAATTGTATAGTCGGATGTGCATTTTGAGTTAGCTGCTGAAGCAGTTAAGGGAAGAGCTGTTACCATCATTACTGCCGCTAAGAAAACGGACAGAACTTTTTTAAATAATTTCATTTAATTTCCTCCTATAAGATTTATTGGTAACTAAATTTTAACATAATAAAGCGTTAATGTCAATAGCATTCCGAAATGTAAAGGTTTACGGAAAATAAAAAAGTTAAAGGGAATGATTGTTCAGAAGTATTTATGAGTATTACCGAGGGAAACCCTTTTGAAAAAGGGCTTTCCCTCGGGCTCCCTTCCGAAAACTTTCAGTTTAAATTCAAAACCCATAGGGTATTACCCTATGGGTTTTAAATTTATATTAAAAGTCTTTGGAAGAGGGTACGGGAGAAAGCCTTTCTTCAGAAAGGTTTCTCCCGATAAATATACATAAATGTTTCTGAACAATCATTCGCCTTTAGCTTTTTTTACTTTGCTTTAACAGCGGTTGAGAAGGGGCTGTAGATTTTTTCGCCGTCCTTTTCAACGTAGGAGCGGATCTTGAACTTATAGGTGTTCTTTTCAAAATCGAAGCTGTTCTTTTTGATAATTATGCTTTTCTTGTCGGCGGATATGTCGCCCATTTTCTTATACTTTCCGCCGTTTACGGAATAATAAATCTGGTAACCGTCAACATTTACCACAGGCTCCCACTGGCATCTTACCTTCTTTTCGGATTTTTTCGTTACTGTAAGTGTAGTAGCCTCGGGGACGATGTTGAAATTGAGCTTTACTGTGCCGGTGTAATCGCCCTTGCCCTTTATGGTTATAGTAGCCTTGCCGATTTTCTTGTTGTTCTTATAGGAAACGGTATAGTCGGTGCCCTTTGAAAGTCTCTTGTCGCCGTCATAGATTTTTACGGTAGGCTTTCTGGACTTGCCTGTATAAACGAGGTCATCTATTTCGTTTATCTTTAAATCGGCAATATCTCTTACTCCGCCTTTGTAGTAGATATGCTCCTTATCGTCGCCGTAGATATATCTGTTGTCGGATAAAAGATAGTATTCGAGAATATACTTGTCGGCATTGGAGATAGCGTCAGCACACTTATGACCCTCGGGATAGGTGATGCTGAAGTATTTTCCGCCTGTGATGAACTTTGCGTCAGCGGTAATCTGGTTTGTCTCCATACGGGAAGCACCGTTTACAATGTATGTATATACTCTCGAGGAGGACGAGAACCATAATTCAGCCTTATAATCCCCGAAGGTTACGGAAAAATAAAGCTTTGATTTTCCGTAGCGTGCGTTTATTTCCTGGCGGTCAATAAGCTCCTTGAAGGGAAGGGTAACCTTTATTTTAACCTTGCCGTCGGCTTCAATAACATCAACAACAGGAGCAGCATAATCATCAGCAGCCGAAGCGGTAAATGTCATAGCTGTAAGAGATGTAACGAGTACAACTGCAGATAAGAATAATGCAGTTATTTTTTTTAGAATTTTCATAATATTTCTCCTCTCAGATTTTTCATATAAATTCTATCATATTAAGTTTAACTTGTCAACATATAATTAACTGCTGTGCTGTAAGGCGGGTGCCTATAAAAGTGTTTATAGGTATTAACGGGAGAAACCTTTCTGAAGAAAGGCTTTCTCCCGAACCCTCTTCCAAAGACTTTTAATATAAATTTAAGACCCACAGGTTTATCCTGTGGGTCTTGAATTTAAACTGAAAGTTTTCGGAAGGGAGCTCGAGGGAAAGCCCTTTTTCAAAAGGGTTTCCCTCGTTAATACTCATAAA
>JAGANY010000024.1 GCA_017624025.1 Ruminiclostridium sp.
TATTTATCGGGAGAAACCTTTCTGAAGAAAGGCTTTCTCCCGAACCCTCTTCCAAAGACTTTTAATATAAATTTAAGACCCATAGGGTAACACCCTATGGGTCTTAAATTTAAACTAAAAGTTTTCGGAAGGGAGTTTGAGGGAAAGCCCTTTTTCAAAAGGGTTTCCCTCAATAATACCCGTAATGTTTCTATGAAAACACAGCACTTTCTTTATGGTCTGCTTTTATCTGTTTGCACCTATCATCGAGTAAATCTCAACTCTTGCCTGGTGTCTTTCCATTTCATAAAGATTTAATGCTTCCTGGAGCGTATTTGCTCTCATATTTACAACATAGGAAGCTATACAGTTATACGCCACAGAGTGACGATATAAGGGCGGAAGCCAGAAAAGAACAGGTTCATTTCTTAAAAGCTCCATCTGTGCAGAGGCTTTTTTCATCTTCGCCTTACTTTTCGATATCGTCATAGCTCTTCCGATTATGTATATGGGAAGCGGTAAAAGCGAAATCCATAACTTCATCATATTACGCGACTCGCTTGCGGTTGTTAAAATAACCAGAAGCAGCGTGCATACAAAAAACGACAATATAAACCAGCCTATTTTCTTTGCACTTGTAAGCTTTTTCTGTGCAAGGTCGAATTCCATTTCCCAGTACTGTATCGCTCTCATAACCTCGGTACTGTTGCTTATATTTCCAAGTAAAGCTTCTCTTTCTTCCATAAACCTTATTCCTCCGTATTATTTTCGATAGCTTCGAAGCGTATAGACGACGCCGCTTCGGACATAACCTTATCCAATGACGCAAGAGCTTCATCTGAAACAGCTGTTGTGCCGTTACAGGGGCTTACATATACTGAAAAAATCTTTACATTCTCGCCTTCGTGGCGTTCGCCGAATATTTGTGCGGAGCTGCCGCTGTTAAGTCGGCGGACAATATCGTAGGTCTTTTCACCGACCTTATTAAAGCTATAGGTAAAGCTTCCTTCAAAGATAAGAATATCTTCGCCTGCATTATTTTTCTGATAAATCGTCCTGTCTATACGTTCGGCAACAGACTCCTCGCTGAAATCAGCAGGATAGTTATACACAAGCTTTCCGGCGTTTCCGTTAGTTTCGGTAAGGTAGCTTCTTTTATTCATTTCGGGCTTCTTATCAATCATTAAAAGATACTGCTCGCCGTTGTATTCGTAAAGCTTCATACCATAGTTATAGGGAGGCATACGGATATAATCGAAGAAGTATTCGGGAGTTGTCACATATACAGCGATTTCGTCCCTGTAGGAATCAGCATTGAATTTCCATTCAACCTTATTTTCGCTGTTTACATCAAGATTCACAGTTACAGATTTCAAATTATCATCCGAATCATAATGAACCGCGTAGCTGCTGTTGGAGGGCTGTAAGGGATAAGGCTCGCCTTCAACCACAGCGTATTCCTCATAATACATATAGCTTGTTCCTTCAACAAAGCTTTCGTTTCCGTATTTTTCAGTTACTACGCTTTTAGGACTGCTTTTTGTGATACCGCCCGGAAGATACCAGTCGGGTGCGGTATGTGTACAATCAAGCATTATATACGTAACAACGCTCTCGCCCTTTGTTGTTAAAAAGCTGTCTGTAGGGTGACAGCCTATCTGTACGTATCCATTTCCGACTCTTATCATATCCTGAAAGTATGAGCCTGCAGGGTCATCAAGGATAATGTCCGTATCAATGCCTGCTGCTTCTAAATCGTTAATGGTAAAGGGGTATGTAAATACCTTATCTTCAAGCTGAACCTTTCCCGAATAAATATCAGCGGAAAGAATCTCATCGGAAGGAGCAAATTTTGCCCCTGAATTAGTGATAACAGAACTGGGGTACTGTTCTTCAGCATAATCTTTTGCCTCCTGCTCCGCACTTGCAACAGCAGAATCTATAAGAGCCTGTAACTCTTCATCACTCATTTCCCCCGAGGAATTGCAGGCGGATGCGGACAAGCACATAACCGCTGTCATAATAACAGCAAGAGATTTCTTCGAGTTTAATTTCATTTTTTATTTCCTTTCGTTTTATACTTACGTCTTTCGACTATAACGCTAACATTATAACATCTGTTTTTTAAAAAGTCAATCCACTGAATTCAAATTAATAATTCTTTAAACAAATTAAGGAGAAACCCTTCTTAAGAAAGATTTCTCCCAAAAACATATATAACATTTTTAAAAACACTATCTTTAAATGCTTGGACTTTTTAATTATCGCCCGAGCCCTTAGGAGGCGGAGGTGCTTCGCTTAATTTTTTCTTCAACGCCATAGAAGAATATTCCCCGTCGCTTGTTTCTACGGTTACAGGCGTACCGTCACGAAGTCTTACGAGAGCGTCAACAGAGCTCTGGACTCCGCTTCCCACACCCGAAGCCGCTCTTTCCATAGCACTTACAAATTCTTCGTCCTCGTACTCGTCGGCACCGATGAATTTATTTACGCTCGTTTCCACATATTCGTGATAACGGACAAGATATTTCTGTGCAAGCTCCTTTATAGGAATATAAATAGGGTCTTCCGAGGCAACGATAGCCTTAAAGGTCTCGTTTACCTTTGCGTCCATCTCGAAGCGTAAGCGTTCGGCAACATAGCGGTATGTAGCAGAAAGAGACGGCGTAGAAAGAATAGTTGTCGTAAAGCTTATGAAACGCTGTCTGTCCTTATACTGTAAGAAGTTGCAGGCGTAAACGATACTCTCGTAATAATTCGAGGAAATTATATACATATCGTTTATTTTTGTTTCTCCCGCAAGCAAAAGTTCTAAATGCTCATCCGTAAGCTCGGTTATCGCAAAAGCAGAGGAAAGCATTTCCGCATCGGGAAGCTTCTCTAAATTCTGTTCAATAGCGGCGGATAAATTCCTTGCCGCTCCCTTAAGAGGAAGGTTCTTATCAGCCTTTGCTCTTATCTCCTCGTGAAATTCGGGAACCGAAACACGGCGGTTCAATAAGAAGTTTTCTATCATACTTCTCGAAATATTTTCAAGAGGAAGCTTTACATAGGGGCTGGAGAGAGCCATTATTCTGTCGGTATCGGTAATCTCATCGTGAAGATAAAGAACATCCTTCATAGGCTCGATAATTATACAAGGGAATTCCTCGCCTTTTGTAAGGCAGGCAGCCGCATTATCGTGGCCGCTTAAAAGTGCGGAGAACATACCCGTAAGATGATATGCAATACCGCCGAGACGTCTTCCCCTCTTCATTCTTGCAGCAGCAGCCGCCGTATTCTTTTCGCTGTATGAAGAGAAGTTTCTTGTAGGTACAAGGAATGCAGGCTCATATATCTTACTGTAGCAGATTGCGGGGTTATATGGTGCGGAGCCGTTAAGCTCGTGCTTTATAAGGTAAGCATTCCAGAAAAAGTTTCCTGCACCGTCGGTGGGGAACGCTGTTCCCGAATGTACGACATAAAGTCCGTCAGTCAGAAGCTCTAGCACAGGCTGTACTGCCTTCGCAAGAGAAGCACCCTCGTAGAAAAATTCTTCAACAGCCGATTTAAGCTTGTTTCCGAGAATATTCTTACATTTATCTATAGACGAGCACTGCCAGATCTGACGGTTGGCACTGTCATCATCAGAGGATGAAAAAACGTTTATTATACTCTCGCTTCCGACATAAAAGGTTCTTCGGCTTGTATTGAAGGCTCTCGTTGTATCACAGATACCGATAACTCCTTTTCCGTTTACAACGTTTACCAGCAAAAATTCGCCAAGCGGATTTCTTAATGATTCTATTGTAATTGTAGGCTTCAAGTTTTTTCGCCTCCCGATTATTTATTTTGAAGTTACACGGCTTGCTATAAATGAAGAAACATCATTCTGGACATTCTTCGGAAAAATTCTCTTAGGAATCCAGCATACCGATTTATCCTTACAGGTTATGACTATTGTCGTTTTTGTTTCGAAATAATGGTCTGCCTGTGACCAGGGAATAAGCTCTGTTCCTGCATAAACACAGCGTTCCACAGCGGCAAAGCCCGCGTGTGCAACAACTATTATTGTTTCTTCAAGAGCCGATACATCGTGTTTTACAAAATCAGCAAAACGAAGGCGGGCAAAAACGCTGCTTATAAGGAAAATTACAACGCCTGCACCGATTCCGCTGAAAAATGAAATCGGGAGATAATAAAACCAGTTCTTGTCTAAATTTCCAAGGATGAATACAAGAGCGAGAAATACCGCCACGAATATTATTCCGCCTAAAAGGAAGATATATTTTGCTGCCTTGCTCTGGATATGAGCAACGCTTCCCGAGTTTATATCCTTTTCATTATAAACGCAAGGTGCGGAAAATGACTGTTCGGGTATATCGACCGAGCTGTAGTTGTACTTAGGAGGGAGAATACGCTGTGTAAGACGGCATTTTGCACCGCTGAGCTGTCCCTCGGCAATAGTTCTGAAGCGTATGAACTGTGCGTTATCAGAAAATGCCATACGGGGAATCGGATAATTCTCCCCGTCTGAGGTTACAATTGTAATCCCGTTCTGGTTCTCGCAATAACTCTTTACTTCAGACCATTCATATATATGAGGTATTTCACTTTCGTTGCCAAAAACGGAAAAATAGTCTCCGACAAGAAAGGTTGCAGCGTTCTGGCTGACATATATTCTTTCGCCTCTTAACGAATCAAAAGCCATCTTTTTATTCCTTACCTTTCACGTTTTTTATCCGCTGTTCCTCAGCGAAAAACAACACTATTCGTTATATCGGACAAAAAACGAAAAAATGAATAGTTTTCAGATAATTTTTACAGTTTTTTACATTCTTTCGCCAAAAAGCTGTACCCAGTAAACTGTATCGCCTTTTTTATAACAGCCTATGCCTATAAGACTTCCGCTGTCATTGAGAATGTTATCCTTATGTCCCTGTGAATTCATCCACTTATCCATAACGATTTCGGGAGTAGCGAGAGAGCCTTCGGTATATGCAATATTTTCCCCTGCGAAGCAATGTATAAAGCCTACTTCCTTAAGAACGGTAGTCCAGCTTCTTCCGTCGGGACGGCTATGACCGTAGGACTCATATATTTCTTTAGCACGTATTGACGCTGCCTCGCAAAGCTGTTCATCAAGCTCAAGCTCGTCCATTCCTGCTTTTTTTCTTTCTTTATTGACTATCTCGTGAATCTCGAGAGTAAGCTCGTCATATTCCTTCTGGATAGCCTTTGCTTCTTCCTTTTCATCGCCGATTACGGTTTTCCCGAAATAAGCACTGTTCTTCCAGCCTGACTTTACCGCAACAGCATAAACCTTATCGCCCTTTTCGACTGTGAACGGACCTTCGTATTCGATAGAATCCTTACCGGGCTTTGTTCCGTCGAGGGTATAGTAAATCTTAGCTTTATCGGTTTCTGTGGAAAGAGTTACCTCGTAACCTTCATCAAGCTTTGTTATTACTGCCTCGGGCTTGCTGCACTTTCTCTTAAGAGTAATCTTCTTTGCGTCAACCTTTTTTCCGTTCTCGTCAAACTCAGCAACACGTATAGTAAGAGCCTTTTTTGTACGAAGACGGTTCTTATATAATCTTGAATTCTCGGTAGGCACTGAGCCGTCAACAGTATATCTTATAACATTATCTTCATCAGTAGGGGTAAGAGTAAGGTATGTATATTGTGTACTGTAGGACACCTCGCACTTTATATCAGTCTTCGCCGAAGCGTTAAATACAAAGCTTCCCTGAAAAGCAATCAAAGAAGCGGTTAATAAGCCAGCCAGTCGTTTAACGATTTTCATAGTAAATCCTCCAATATAAGATACTGCGTAACTTATATTGTAACATAAAAAAAACGATTTCACAACCATAAAGAAGCATTTTTGTAAATGCCGTTAAATCAAGACGGATTTTTTAGTGCAGTTTTACGAAAAAACGTATTAAAAAGGAAGTTTTTACCTTTTAAAAGCAAAAAATAAACCGTACAGCGATTGCTGTACGGTCTTTATCTGGAGCGGATTACGAGGCTCGAACTCGCTACCTCCACCTTGGCAAGGTGGCGCTCTACCAGATGAGCTAAATCCGCATAATATAAAATTAAAGTATTGCCTGCATTTGGAAATAATTCCAAAAAACAAGTAAAGCCGCAAGATCACCTGCGGACTCACTAATGAAAAAGAAAAAATTGGAGCGGA
>JAGANY010000025.1 GCA_017624025.1 Ruminiclostridium sp.
CACTACCCCCTCAAAGTAGCGTGTCTGCCATTCCACCACCTCCGCAGGTGATGTGCCTTTTTAACAGCTATTAGATTATAACAGATTTTTCCTTTTTTGTCAATACCTTTTTTAGAAAAAAATATGCGAATAAAATACAAAAAGCTTGCATCTTTCGATACAAGCTTTTTGGTGCGGAGGATGGGACTTGAACCCACACGAGCATACGCCCACTACCCCCTCAAAGTAGCGTGTCTGCCATTCCACCACCTCCGCAGGTGATGTGCGTCTTTCTGACGACTATTAGATTATAGCAGATTGAAACTCATTTGTCAATACTTTTTTGAAAAAAAGTTTATTTTTTGTAAAAATTCTTTTATTTAAGGAGCTGGAAACCTATAATCCCAAGTATCGATACAACCGCCCCGATAAGGTTCAACCTTGTACAGTATTCCTTTCTTATTACGCCGATAATGAATAGAGCAATAAGTATAACTGGCTGAATGAGAGCGTAACCTGTGAGGCTTACAGCCAATGCGGCATTCTCCGCAAAAAGCCCCACCGCATTCGGAAGCTTTGTAACTGCTGTTACAGCAACGCCCTTTTTCTTCTCCTTAAAAAGCTTTATGGGGTGAACAATTGGGCAAAGCACAACAGCAAGCAATATAAGGGAAAAATAAAGTATGACCGAGCTGTCGCCGTAAGGCTCTCCGAAACGCATTATAACACCATATCCGAGCTTTACTCCTATATAAAGGACAAGCGGGAGAATTATTCTTTTATAATTAACAGCCTTTCCGTTGCTTTTCGCTATAAGAAACAAGCCTGCTGCCGTAACACCGATAAATATAAGACCTGTAACGCTGAAGCTTTCACCGTAAGCAAAAAAGTCGGTAAAATACGATATAAAAAGGGATATTCCAAGCCAGGCCTTAAGCTCAAAAGCACTCATTTCTTCAAGAATTTTTGAACCAAGCACAAATTCCAGCATTTTATCCGCCGCAATAAGTATTGAAAACAGCACAAGCTCCGCCGAAAAAGGAGGAAAACTAATGCTTGTAAACGGGAGCATAAAGGTCATAAAAAATGCAGTTGCCGCCGCCATTATAAAAGTTATAGCTGTACCGCTGAGCTTTGCGGTGCTTACTGCATATTTATCCGCAAGAGAACAGATAGTATAACAGCCCGACGCAAGCAATATCATTTCCATATAACCCACCGCCTTCCAATGGAATATTATATATTGCATTTCGAGCTGGGTCAAGTGTTATTTTTTAACATATATTACTAAAAAATTATTATTTTTTGTGCAGTTTTAGGCTTGAAAAAAATACATATATACGTTATAATTATTGTAGAGTAATTATACACATGGAGGTGTTATTATGGGCGGTCTTACAGCTTATATCGCTAATCTGTCAATGAATATGGCACAGTACAGCGTTCAGTCACAGGCGTCTATGAGTATGCTCAAGAATACTATGGAAGCACAGGAAGTTTCCAGCAACATTCTTATCGAAAGTTTACAGAATATGCCTTCACCCGATGGAAAAGGTATGGTAATGGACGTAAGAGCGTAAAAATAATCCCTGCTTAAAGCAGGGATTTTTCATTTTATAAAAAACTTTTTAAGTTCATCAGACGAAAATACCTTTTCCGTATATGTCATATCATATATTTTTTCAAGATTCTCCCCGCTGTACTCGATTTCCTTCGAGTAATTCTTAGCGAGGATTATTTTTTTCTTTTCGTCCCGTTCTTCTCCGAACATAACCGAAAGCATCGCCGCACTTATGACCGCAAGCTTAACCTTAGAAAGAATCTCGCCGTCAAAAACACCCTTCATAAAATACCGCCACAGGAAATACGCAAGAACGTTTTTAAGATACTTTTCATTCTCCGACAGCAGTCCGTTATAGCTCCTCGTTTTCAACGCATCAACATAGGGCTTCCATTTTTCATCAATAGGCTCGAGACTTCCGAATATATCGAGCATAGCGTTACAATCGGGCTTTCCGATTATAACAGAATTATTTTCAATCTCTGAAACGGTATAATCTCCGTTATCAAGCTTATCCTGTAACTCCTCAGAAAAAGCAAGAATACCGGAAACAGCCGAAGCAACAGATATATTCCCGTTTCTCAGATAGGAAAAAAGCTTTTCTCTTGCTTCGTAAAGACAATCGTACAGTTCATCATCATATTCGTCACAGACTTCATCTGAGATTTCCCTGTCCCAGTATCCTTCCTCGTCGCCTTTTTCAAGGATGATTCTTGTGGCTTCCTCGCAGCACATTCCGATTCCGCCTTCTTTAACGTCATAAAACCATTCATAATACCGTGGATGGTCGGTACAAATCTGTGAAAGCTTATCCTCGCCCATATTCAGAATAATCTCACAAAGATTATTTTCATCCAGAAAAGGACATCGCTCGTTTTCAAGAATAAAGCTGCAGCCGTTTTCATTTCTTATGCTTGCTCTTAATTTTTCGCCAAGCTTTCCGCCGGCATTTTTATAGAAATCCGCTGTCTTTTCGTCAATATCTATTTCCCAGCCGATACAGCAGCTGTCACTGCATTTATCAGCAATACATTTAAACTCCCTGCAATATGCAGGCATTCTCAATATCATAAAATTACCTTCTCACAGCAATGCTGCTTCCATACCTATAACGCCTGTAATATCATTTTCTTCATCCCATACAACCGAGTAAAGTCTGCTTCCGTAATGAACAGTTTTAAGCCTGTTCATAGCGTCACAAAGAGGATTGTTATCAAACCCGCCCCATATAAGCAGAGAAAAATCAGTTTCTTTTGCCGCTGAACGCAAAAAGTCCGAACAAAGCTTCGGGTCATTATCCTTTACATAAAGATAAGATACAACGCCGTGATTTATAATGCTGTCGGGACGGGGGAATTCGGGATAGCCGAAAAGCTTCGTGGGAAGCTTAGAAACGAGCTTATATATTCCTCCGTATGAACACATTTTATATTGCTTTGTTGATTGCTGATTGCCTATAAAACAGCAGGCTTTTATTTCTCCGTTTTCACGGTATGAGTAAAATTTCTTTTTTCCGAAGCCTTCGTAATCCGTATCACAAGGAACAAGGCTCATTTCTGAAAAATACTTCTTCATAACCTCTTCAAAACCGTCTGTATTATCAATTTCGACAGGAATTATCCCTTTACCGCCGTGAAAGCAATAGGTCGTATAATGCCCGAGATACTTATATACAGGCATATTTTTATGCTTCTTTTCAAAAAGAGAAACCGCTTCCCTGTTATCATCAAGAACAGTAGTGTAGCAGAAAGGACAATCAGAAATCCCCTCACGCAAGAACGAATACGCTTTCGCAATGAAAGAAAGCTTACGGCGGTAATCGGGATGTATCTTTAAACCTGTAAGATATGCACATTTTTCTTTTATGCCGTTTACATATTCATACCTTACAACCGCTCCGCCTACAGCAACAGTTCTGCCTGTGCTGTTATCTTTAACAACCATTATCCTGTTGATATCGCCGTCCGCCGAAAAAGACTCGTAGGGAGTCTTACCTCTAAGATACTGAACGCTTATACCACCGCTGAAGCTGCCGCTTTCGAATATTTCGCATATACCCTCGTTATCAGAAGAGTCGGCAAATTTCAACGTATATCTGTTATTTTGGAAGTTCATCAAGATTTTCTCCGATCGGAACATTCATTTTCTGATCCACTTCTTCTCCGAGCCTTAAGTTCATTCCCCAGAAAAGCCCCCACATAAGCGGGCTTGTTCTTCCGAGAGAAGCAAATCCTCTGCTTAAAACCGTCTTGGCCGAAGAAAATTCCTTTCTCGCATCACGGCAGAGTCTGCTCATTTTTTCAGCAGACACAAGCTTAGGCTCAAATGCAAGCTCACCATAATTATATCCGTCAGCAAGCCACCATTTATCATAGATAAGACGGTTATCCGCCTTTAACCTGTCATAAAGGGCTGTGTTCGGGAAAGGAAGAAGATGGTTGAAGGCTGCTGTGTAGAAATTATGCTTTTTCGCAAATTCTAGAGCGTCATTTACGGTTCGTTCATCGTCATTATCATACCCGAAAACAAAGGTTGCGTAAATTCCGATACCCGCATCGTGAATACGCTTTACAAGCTCGTCACGCTCACCTATCGCATAGTTGAAGGACTTGTTCATCTGTTCAAGATTCGCTTTATTAAGGCTTTCAAAACCTATAAGTATTATCTCGCATCCGCTCTTCTTCATCGTCCGAAGCAGATTCTCATCCTTAGCCATAGAAAGAGTTCCCTGGCCTGCCCATTTAATATTTAGCGGAGTAATATCCTCGAAGAGACTTATTGCGTTTCTACGGTCGGCAACGAGATTATCGTCAACAAGGAAAGTATAGCGGTGCTTCGATTTCTTTATATCATCAACTATTAGCCCATGGTCACGGCTGTAATATTTACTGCAGTAGAATTTCGAGATAGAACAGAATTCACAGCTGTGACAGCAGCCTCTTCCCGTTTCAACAAGAGATACGGGAAGGTAGTTCTTGCCCTCAAATATACTCTTATCGGGCTGAATATCATATTCGCCTATACCGCCGCGATAAACCTTTTTAAGGCTTCCGTTCTTAAGGTCATCAAGCATATCATTCCATACTGTCTCAGCATTTCCGACTATGACGCTGTCGCAGTAAAGAACCGCCTCTTCGGGACAGAGAGTTGTATGGTATCCGCCCATTACAACAGGAATACCTCTTTCACGGAATTTTTCTGCTATTCTGTAGCTTCTTTTCGCTGTATATGTCTCAACCGTAATACACACAAGATCTGTCTTTGTATCGTAATCAATAAGCTCGGTACGGTCATCGAAAAGCTCCGTTTCAATATCATCGGGAGTGAGTGCCTTTAATACCGCAATAGTAAGCGGTTCCATCTTCCAGGTACCAATATACTTTTTCCCGGGTTTCTTTCCGATAGCAGGAAGAATAAACGTTATTTTCATAAATATATCCTTTGCTTTTTAAATAACAGGAATGTCCGAATTGTCGCACATTACCTCACGTGTGAATTTATGCCACTTATCAGCATACCCCTTATAGCCCATATTAAGCGGAAGCGACAGCCAGGGACTATGCTTAAAGGGAGCAAGTCTTTTAAAGATATTGGAGTTCGAGTATGTATCACGCCAGGCACGGTCTGTACCTGCTTCAAGCTGTTCCTTTGTCATAAGCTTAGGGGTAAAAACACAATGCTGTACATCATACATAGCCCAGTTTCTTTCGATAATTCTTCCCTCTTCTTCGAGCTGTCTGTAATAAGCTGTCTGTGGGAAGGGGGTAAGTATGGAATATCTCGGAAGGTCAATTTTCGCCTTTATTATCATCTCGACCGTACGGTCAAATACACTTTCGTCCTCTTCGTCTCCGCCAAAGGCAAAGCATCCCTGGACAAGTATTCCGTTATCGTGAAGCTTTTCCATAAGCTCAACATAGCTATCGACCTTATTTACGCCTTTATGGATATATTGCTGTGATTCCTGTGTAATGGATTCAAAACCTATAAGAAGCCCTTTACATCCGCTTTTCCTGAACACCGTCATAAGCTCGTCATCTATTCCCACAGAGGAAGTTACAAGCCCCAGCCAGATTACTTTAAGAGGGATAAGAGCTGTAAAAAGCTCAATTGCATAAGCTCTGTCAGTTATAAGGTTTACATCGGGGAAAAGCACGTGTTTTGTATTCAAAGCTTCTATTTCCGCAACTACTTCTTTTACAGGACGTTTATAAACAGGCTTACCGAATGCAGCAGGATACGCACAGAAGCTGCAGGTATGACAACAGCCTCGTATAGCTTCAACGGTCTTTGTAGTAATATATCTGTTTGCTTTAAGAAGCTCACGTTTCGGAATCGGCTTGCCTTCTATGGTGTAATCGGCATTCTGACGATAGAATTTCTTATATTCGCCCTTAACATAATCACGGATAAACTGTGGAAATGTCTGCTCGGAGAAGCCTGTAAAAACAACATCAGCGTGCAGTGCTGCTTCGTCAGGAAGCATTGACGGATGTACACCGCCCATAGCCACGGTCTTTCCTTTTTTACGGAAATAATCCGCATAAGCATAGCATCGGGGAGCAGTACCTGTAATACAGGTTATACCAATAAGCTCCGCTTCAATATCCAGCGGAATCTTTTCGGCTGTCTCATCATAAATTCTTACCTCCGCTTCAATATCCTCGGGTATAAGAGCCGCAAGGGTAGTAAGCGTAAGAGGTGCGTAATGAAGCGATTTCCCGAAGCTTCCCGAATATCTGTGCATAGCACCTGCAGGAGCAAGCAACGCAATTTTCAGCATTTTTATCCTATCCTTTCAATTTCAAAATATCTTCTCCAGCCGTTTTTCGGACTTAGAAAAGCAGGCTTTATATCGCCAATTCTCATACCGTCCTCAGAGAGACGTTTTATATATGCATCAGCAGGATTACCGCTTACAACAACAACCTCTGCTTTTTCAAGCTGGCCTAACTGACGGCAATAATTATAATGGAAGCTTTCGCATAAAGCATTATCAAGCATATCATCCGATATTTCACAGGATGAAGTGTAAAGACAATACCTGTTTCCTTCGGGAGCAAGAAGGCAGAACTCGTTTTCTGCTCCGAGAGAAACACAGACATTCCTCACGAAATCATCCGTAAGCTTTTCTCCGAACATATCACTTGAAACGCCGTTTCTTCTTAAAAATCTTATAAGAGGAGGGCTCTTTGCAAAGACCTCAATAACTTCTATAATGTCGCCGATACAGTACCTGTAAAAACCTCCGCCTGTTGTTACAATTACCTCATACTCGCCTTTTTCAAGCTTATCGGCAGTAACGATTTTATCGTCTGAAATTCTTCGGAATTCGAAGAAGTGTGAATAGATACTAAGCCTGCTCCCATATTCACCGCACAGCGGAAAAGAAACAAAGCATTCAGTTGCAAGAAGTCCCTTAGGCTGAATCAGAACATTTGGAAAACGCTTTTTTACGGGTTCGATAAATGCTGACGCACTTCCGTCTGTCCAACAGCTTATTATTTTAAGCTTCGGAAAGATTTTATCAAATCTGTTTTCCGATACCGCATCAAGAAAGCTTCTCCGACGCTTCACAGGAAGCGTTAATGCGAGCCTTTCGGCATTTTCGCATATATTATCACAGAGAATCGTAAGGAACGTAGGATTCCACACAGATATAAGGGAAAGATTACTGCAGGAAAGAAGCTGTGAGGCGGTTCTGAAATAAAAATCCTGCATATCATCCGAGAATTTTACGCTTCCGTCAACCGCAAAAAGCTTTTTCATTACCAGCTGTTCAATAAACCCGAAGTATTCGGCATCCTCCTCGAAGCCAATGGGTATTCCCGATTCGGCAAAGGTCTTTCCTGCTGTTACAGGCGTTATCGACCAATAGCTTTTCCCGTCAGAGACTCCGCTTATTTTACTGTAAATATCATACAGCCAAGGCTTTATACCCCGCTGGAATTCGTTCTTCAGAGACTTCGTGTAAGGTATCATTTTCTTACCGCCCGATGAACCGCTTGTAAGCTCAAAAAGAGTTACAGGCTCAGCCGTAAGAACGCTCTTTTTCCCCTCAGCAATTTCAGATATGTAAGGCTCATAATCCTCATATACGGTAAGAGGAACCTTTTCCGAAAATTCCTCATAGCTTTTTATTTTATGGAAGCCGTATTTCTTGCCGTAAACAGTATCAGCGTTTTTCTTAAGCAAATCAGAAAGATACTTTTCCTGTACATCTCTGATACTGCACGGAGAAATAAATCTTCTGTGTTCCTTGCTGTAAAGAAGACAGCAAAGTCCGTTCAGTATTCTGCAAACCACACTCATTTAAAAAGAAGCTCCCCTGCTCGTTTTTTAAGAGCCGAGCGGTCCATTTTTGCGAGACAGGCTAAATCATTGCCCTTTATATAATCGGGGTTTGATTTACAGAAAAAGGCTATATCCTTGTTTTTCATTTCGTGCTCGCCTACATCCGCCACACCGCTTTTAAGCTTGTCCTTTATGCCCTTGTATCTGATTACTCCGCTTTCATTGTCATATTCACCCGGATAAAGAGCCGACGCATAAGCATCAATTATACTCTTCTCGAAGGCAGGTGTTTCACAGCGGTAATTCGGATAAAACTCCGTCCAGAACAGAGGCATTATACGATAGGTTTTATAACCCTTACATATAAGAAACCAATAAAATTCGTCATATTTTTCCGCAAACTCGAACCAGAATCTTGCCCACACTCTGAAAAGCTCTATATCTCCCCAGTGGTCTTTATGGATAATGGTATCGCCAGAAAAAATCCCGTTTACCTTCTTTCCATCGATATCAAGCTCCATTATCTTCTGGGTTGTAAAGCCGACAATTCCGTCTGTTTCGTGACGAAGCACAAGGCAGTAATCCTTATCAAAAAAATCACGTCTGAACACAGCTTCATCGGTATTGTCATAAAACTGTGACATCAATGAATACATTGCGGAAAGCTCTTCTTCGGTAAATTCACTTATAGGCTGTACTTTTCCCTTAAGCATCGTTTTTCTCCTCGTTTTCTGATTTAAGACCGAAACGCATACCCTGTTTCTTGAATACTTCCTTTCTGAAGAGAGGATTGTATATAAGATATGTGGCAAATCTGTACGGAGTACGCATATTTGTTCGTGGTTCAAGAGCACGCTTGAAAATAGATGACGGACTATTGAATCTGCTTCGGCAGTTAAAGGATATTTCCGTAAGTTCGTCGGGGGTCATATTCTTAGGCACTATACTTGCATAATTAAAGCGATAGTCCTCATGGAGCCACCATTTACCGTCATAAAGGAGCCGTCCCTCACGTTCCATTTTTTCATAAAGAGGCGTATTCGGGTAAGGCATAAGTATATTGAATGCAGCAAAGGTAAATTTATTCCTTATAGCAAAGTCACAGGTTGCTTTTATAGATTCGAGAGTATCGCCGTCGTGACCTACGGTAAACGCCGCCCAGGTCTGAAGTCCCCATTTTCTGAGCTGCTGTATTTCGGACTTGTACATATCTCCCGAGCCTTTTTTATTGGTACCCTTATTCATCTCGGAAATGCATTCGGGCGATATTGACTCAAAGCCTATTACAAGTCCCAGACATCCGCTTTTTACCATAAGCTCCATAAGCTCGCTGTCAGCCAGCATATCGATGCTGCCCTGGCTTACCCAGTGTATTTTAAGCGGAATAAGAGCACGGAAAAGTTCCTTTGCTTTTTTACGGTTACATACGATATTATCGTCAACAAAGAAAAGAAGCTTTCTTTTCTGTGATTTTATTTCTTTTATTACATCCTCTACAGGACGGCAGTAATGATTCGCCTTGAAATAAACAGATGAAGCACAGAAGCTGCACTTGTGGCTGCATCCTCTCGAAAACTGGAGCAGGGTTATAGGCAGATAGCCCTTCCCCTCAAAAATATCTCGGCGTGTAATAACATTTATCTGTGGGCAGCAGGGCTGGACAGGGTCATAACGCTTTTTAAGCTGTCCTTTACGATGGTCTTCAATCATCTCTGCCCATACAGGCTCAGCGTCACCCACAATAACACAATCACAATGCTCGGAAACCTCTTCGGGAATAAGCATAGCGTGCATTCCGCCCATTACGGTTTTTACTCCGCGGCGTCGGAATTCTTCGCTTATTTCATAGGCACGTCTTGCGGTAAAGGTCTCTACCGTAATCGCCACAAGATCCGTAGGTTCATCATAAGGTATCTGCTCCATACGGTCATCGTACATCACGACCTCGACATCTTCGGGTGTAAGTGCCGCAAGTATGCCGAGCTGAAGCGGTTCCATTCTTGCTTCATCAACATAAAGGCTGTGCTCACGTCTTCCGATATTAGGTTTTATCAGTGTCAGTTTCATTAAGAATTCCTCCAAGAAGCTGTCCTTGCTTTTTAAGTATCTCCCTGTGGGAAATAATATTGGCAAGCACAAACACAAAAAAGTTCATAGGAATAAAGTTCACAGGATTTGAAAAAAGACGTTTCACGACACAGCGGAACGAATAGAAATCCGTTCTCATTTTAAGGCATCCCTCACGAAGCTGTTCGGGAGTCATATTCTTCGGAATAAAGGCTGTTTCGCCGTAACGATAATCGTCCGACAGCCACCATTTATCGTATATAAGCCTGTTATCCTGTTCCATTCTGCTGTAAACTGTCGTCCCAGGCATAGGAATAAGGGGATTGAAATTCGTAACGGCAATCTTGTTTTTTACCGCAAAATCGAAGGTGCGTCGGAAGACATCCTCTCTGTCATTATCACAGCCAAGAACGAATGTGCCATATATCATAAGCTTATGACGGTATATTCTTTTAATGATTTCGTCATAATCAGCCGCTGTATTTGCCTTCTTGTTCATTTCTCCGAGGCTTTCGGGATTAAGGCTTTCGAAACCCATAAGAACAAGGAAGCATCCCGACCTTTTCATCTCCGATAACAGCTCGTCATCTCGTGCCGCATCCATACTTATCTGACAAGCCCATTTCTTTTTTAGAGGAGCGATTTTTCTGAAAAGCTCTATTGCCGATTTCTTATCATAAAAAAGATTGTCATCAACAAAAAAGATTATTTTTTCTTTCGATTTCTTAAGCTCCTCCGCAATCATATCAGCGGTTTTGCGTCTTACGCACTTATACATTGTTTTTATGGAACAAAAATCACAGTTGAATTTACAGCCTCTGGAAATCTGGTAAACTCCTATACCGTAATAACTGTGCTTATAAATCGACGGGTCATCATTTAAAACACAAAGAGGCTTCGTTTCATCCGAAACATATTTTTTACAGGGCTTACCTTCCTTACAATCGGACAGGAATTTTTCCCAGGAGCCTTCAGCGTCGCCTATAATTACGCTGTCAGCGTACCCGAGAAGCTCATCGGGCATAACGCTTGCGTGGAATCCGCCCATTACAATAATATTTTCTTCTGTTTTATATTTACGTGCAAGTATGCAGGCTCTTTTTGCGGTATATGTTTCAACCGAAAAAGCAATAATGTCCGAATCAATTCTTTCGGGAAGCTTTTCAACTCTTTCATCAATGAACTCAATTTCATATTCCGAAGGAGTAAGGCTTTTTATGATTCCGAAAAGAAGAGGCTTCATAGCGTCAGAGCTTATATGTTCAAACATATTGAGCCTTATAAATGTTATTTTCACTTTTTCATCCTCTTATCAATACCGAGAAATTTAAAACCAATATTTGCTCCGAGAAGGATAAAAACATATCCGTTTTTTCTCCAGGGCGAAGTAAAAGTCCTTTTAAGGACACGTTTCCAGCTATAAGCTTCCTTCCATACCTTACGGTATATTTCATTAAGCCTTTCGGCTGTCATATTTACAGGACGGAACACAGCATTATGCTGGTTATATATATTCCATTCCTTAGATACGATTCTTCCCGCCTTATCATATTCTTCATAAAGCTTTGTGCCGGGATAGGGAGTAAGAACGGCAAATCTGCAAAGGTCAAGCCCGAGGTCATCAACACGCCGCGGAAGGTCAAGCAGCTCCTCCTCTGTATCGCTGTCAAAGCCTAATACAAAGCAGCCGTTTACAGCCATACCGTGACTATGTA
>JAGANY010000026.1 GCA_017624025.1 Ruminiclostridium sp.
CCTAAAGCTACACGCTGTCTCTGACCACCGGATAATGCCTTAGGCTTTCTGTCGAGGAGGTGAGCGATGTCGAGGATCTTAGCAGCTTCTTCAACGAGCTTCTTGATCTCATCCTTCGGAACCTTTCTTAACTTTAAGCCGAAAGCCATATTTTCAAATACTGTCATATGAGGATAAAGAGCGTAGTTCTGGAATACCATTGCGATATCTCTATCCTTAGGAGCAACGTCGTTTACGAGTCTGTCGCCGATGAATAATTCACCTTCGGAAATTTCTTCGAGACCAGCGATCATACGGAGAGTTGTGGACTTACCGCAGCCGGAAGGACCTACGAATACGATGAATTCCTTATCCTTGATGTTCATAGAGAAATCGGATACAGCAACAACGCCGCCGGGGTATCTCTTATATATACCTCTGAGTGATAAACTTGCCATTTTGAGTGACCTCCTGTAAGGAAATATTTTTACATCATCTATAATAACAAAATTTAAGCCAAAATGTAAGTACCTAATTGACTAAAATTTTTTTGAGTGCTTTATATAAAATGCCTAAGGCATATAAAACCCTAATTGAAATGGTTATATTTTGTAGTAATTATAAACAAAAAAAGGACTTTTTTTAACGGTTTTGAACCCTTTTTGAAACCGCTTTTTTTAATTTTTGGTTACTTTGCTTACTGTGACCTATAATTTTTGCTTAATTTGGCTCATATAATGCATTAAAGGTAAAAAACTGTTATGCAAAATTTGTTATTTTGTACGAAAGGAGTATTCTATGGAGCATAAAAAAACTGTACGTATTATAATTTCCGTACTTTTGGCCGCCGCTGTTATCGTTTTTCTTATTACTACCATAACCGCCGCCGATGAGCCGAGCGGAAATTCGCCCGAGGACATTATCGGCTTTTTGTCGGAAAACGGCTACACAGTATCCTCTCCTGTTACAAAGGAGATAACGATACCCGAAGAATTCAGCGATGTATATGAAAACTACAACAGGCTTCAGAAAAAGCAGAACTTTAATCTTGAAAAATACAAGGGCAGAAGTGCTGTAAGCTATACTTTCTCAGTTATCGGCTACATAAACGAAAACGGCGAGCCCGAAAATAATGTCGAAGCACATATTATAGTATGCGACGGAAAGATTATCGGCGGCGATATAGCAAGCACAAGACTTAACGGATTTATGAAGCCTATACGGGAATAACTGTATGCTGTGTAAAACTGAAGCCCCGCAAAATTGCGGGGCTTTTAAGCTTACTTATTGATAATGTTGATACCGCCGATTACAGGAATCTGTGTCATCTTGCTGTAGATAGCGTTAACGATACCGAAGATAAGAATTGCTACCTGTACTACCCAAGCTGCAATACCGAAGATTGAACCAGCAATACCGATAATAACACCGATAACCGGAATACCGTCAAGTACTCCGAATACCATACCGATAACGTGGAGCACGATAGCTAAGATAAGAGCTATAAGTCCCTGGTTAGCGTGGAACTTGCCTTCCTGCTGGTTGTTGTTTGCAACGAGGGGAAGGAAGAAGAGGATGCCTGTGTAAGCGAGTGCGTTTACTACCTTATTCATAATCGTCACCTTTCTGTTATGAAACTTAATTTACATTAAAATAATAGCACATTCGTCAATTTGTGTCAAGAGTTTTCATTTATTAAGAAAATCCTCTGCCTTTCGGAGAACCTCCTTATCCTGTTCCCAGTTAAGCTTTTCGTAAGCTTCTTCGTACGTTAAAAGCCAGTCTTCGTCAATCTCCGACTGCTGGAGCTCCGTTTTCTTATAATCGTATCGGGCTAAAAAGAAGGCTCCTGTTTTAATGCTGTTTTCGAGGGTAGTAAAGGTATATTCCGTACGGAAGCCGTTAATAAGAACTGCCTTTATGCCTGTTTCCTCGAGAACCTCACGGAGAGCGTTCTCCTCTTCGGTTTCCCCGTATTCGGTATGTCCTTTAGGGAAGCCGATATGTCCGCTTTTTGTCTTAACGAGAAGATAAAGCCTTTTTCCGTCCTTCTCCGTAAAAAGTACAGCACCGCCGGTTTTTTCATACTTCGGATAAAACTTGGATTTATAATATTTTTCCTGAAACTCAACAGCCTTCATTATATTACATTCCCAGCAGATTTCTGTACCGAGAAGCTCTTCGGGAACAACGACCCATTTATCCTCGTTGTCATCAAGCCTGTTTATTACGCCGACAACAACGCCTCTGAATTTTTCAACGGGTTCGTTTACTCCGAGGATATATGCGTCCTGTTCTTCGCCGTCGGGAGCAGTAATCCCCTCGGCATAACCGTAGTTTACAGGATAATACATATCGGGATGCTCGGGATGATACGAGCCTAAGGGACGGTCAACGGTTACTTCAACCGTTTTTCCGAGATATGAAAGATTTCCTTTTTCCATATTCATCTTTATTCCTCTGTATCAAGAGTAATTATACCCTTGTCAAGCATTCTCTGTGCCGCAAGAAGCACGCCCATTCTGCCTGTATCATAGGTAATACCGCCCTGAAGCCATACAGCGAAGGGTTCTCTTAAAGGAGCGTCAGCGGAAAGCTCAATTGACGCACCCATAGTAAATGCACCTGCTGCCATAATTACCTGACTGTCGTAACCGGGCATATCCCAGGGTTCGGGGCTTACAAAGCTGTCTATGGGGCTTCCGGACTGGATTCCCTCACAGAAAGCAATAAGTGCTTTTCTTGAACCGAGCTTAAGGGCTGTAATAATATCTGTTCTGTATTCGTTATAGGAAGGATATGCTTCGAAGCCTAAGAGAGAGAAGAAGGCAGAAGCAAAGGTTGCTGTCTTTACAGCATTCATTACTACGTTGGGAGCATTGAAAAGTCCCATAAACATACCTCTGTTCTGGTTTAAGGAACAACCTACCTCTTTTCCTGTGCCTACGGTAGTAAGACGGTAGGAACAAAGCTCAACAAGCTCCTTTTTACCGGCAATATATCCGCCTGTTTCAGCGATTCCGCCTCCTAAGTTCTTTATAAGAGAGCCGATAATAAGGTCAGCACCTACTTCACAGGGTTCAACTCTTTCAACAAGCTCACCGTAGCAGTTATCAACCATAATGATTGCTTCGGGGTTTACAAGTCTTACAGCGTCAACCATTTCGCTTATTTCGGAAATTGTAAGAGAGGGACGAAGACTGTAGCCTCTTGAACGCTGGATATATGCAACCTTACAAGCCTTTGCACGTTCGCTTATAAGTCCGAAATTAACTGTTCCGTCGGGAAGAAGGTCAATCTGGTCATACTTAACGCCGAATTCGGTAAGAGAACCGCCTTTTTCGCCGAAGATAACCTCCTGGAGAGTATCATAGGGCTTGCCTGTAAGGGAAAGCATAAGGTCTCCGGGACGAAGCACGCCGAAAAGCGCTGTGGAAATAGCGTGGGTTCCGTTTACAAAGGTATGACGCACAAGAGCGTCTTCCGCACCGAGAACCTGTGCAAATACAGCGTCAAGCTTATCTCTTCCGTCATCTCCGTAGCCGTAGCCTGTTGTACCTTTAAGGTGAAGCTCTCCAACACGGTTGTCAATAAATGCTTTTAAAACCTTTTCGCTGTTACAGCGTCCGGTTGTTTCTATTCTTGCGAAAGCTTCGGAAGCATTATTCTCTGCTTTAAGTGCAAGCTCCTCAAGTCTTTTATCAATGTTAAAATAACAGCTCATTTCTTTACCTTTCTCCTGTATATAAATTTATCTGACGGCAGTATCCTGCTGTTTTATATCCGTTTTTGCTGTAAAAGGGGACAAGCTCATCCTTACAGATTACATATACTCTTGTATTTTCGGCGAGGTTTTCGGATACGCTTCTTATAATGCTGTTTCCGAAGCCTTTTCTCCGATGCTCGTTCTTAACCGCAACGAGAGATATAAGAGAGATTCCGTCAACGGAAAACATTTTTGAAGCCGTTGCCTTTCCGCCGAGGGTAAAAATCTCCGAAACTCCGTGTCTTACATTGTGGCACATATCCGTGTACCAATCGTCAAAACTTATATCAAATCCGTCCTTAAGTATCTCATATACTTTTTCATAAGGAGTATCGGAAGAAAGAAGCGATATTCCGCTGTTTTCTCCCTTATATTCCATTATATGAAGCCTTTTTGCCTCAATGTCTGAAAAAGCGTTTTCATAAGACTCTTCGGACATAAGGATTTCCGCTACACCGATTTCTCTTAAAAACAGCCCAGTCTCTTCATCACAAGCTCCGCACACTACTGCTGAGCCGTAATATACCGAAAGAACTGTACCGCTTTCGGGGTTATTATAAAAATTAAGAAAAGGGTAGGAAAAGCCGTATGCTTTTCCGAGAGCCTTTATTTTTCCGCTGTATATGTCGGGGGTTCTGTCTTTAAGGGCAAGCTTAAGCTCTTCCTCTGAAAAAATCTGTTTTATCATAACTCACAGAGCTTTTTATACATAGCCTTTACGAGCTTTTCAACAGCCTTTATATCCTCTGTGTCAACAACACAGGAGGCTGTATGGAGATAACGGGTAGGAACGGAGATTGCTGTTGTCCTTATTCCGCCCATAGCCTTATGGATTGCTCCGCTGTCATTACCGCCCGCAACCTTTGTCTTAGTCTGGCATTTTACGCCGATTTCCTTTGCTGTTTCGAAAGCGAGATTATATAATTCCTTATCATAGATAGTGCTTCTGTCCATAAAGGAAACTACCGCTCCTTCGCCTAGACAGCAGACTTTATTCTCATCATCCGAACCCGAAATATCACAGGCTGTTGTGCTTTCGATAACAACAGCAAAATCGGGGTCTGCTGTATAAACCGCACAGCCTGCTCCACGAAGTCCGACTTCTTCCTGTACCGTAAATACACAGGTAAGGTCATATTCCTGTTCCGATTTAAGCATTTCGAGCATAACCATACAGCCGATACGGTCGTCGAGAGCCTTAGCGTGAAGCTTATTATCTCCGAAAAGGAAAAAGTCGTTTTCAAAATAGCAATTGTCTCCTAAGGAAACGAGTTTTTCTGCCTCTTCCTTTGTTGAAACGCCTATATCTATTGTAAGCTCATCAAGGGGAGGCTGTTTATCCTTTTCGTCTCCCTTTACCATATGAACTGCCTTTGAAGCGATAACGCCCGCTGTTCCGTTTTTAAAAACAACTCTTCTTCCGAAAACAGCCGAAGGGGTTATTCCGCCTACAGAAGTGAACTTTAAAAGACCTTCTTCGGTTATGCTTGTAATTATAAAGCCTACCTCGTCCATGTGGGCGAAAAGGGCAGTTTTATTTTTCGGGGTTTTTTCGCCCTTCTTAAAAACAATAAGGTTGCCTATATTGTCTGTCTTTATTTCACAATCAGCGGGAAGCTCTGACTTTATAAATTCACGTACAGCCTTTTCGTCACCGCTTACGCCGTAAAGGCTCGTAAGCTTTTCAAGTAATACAAGATTCATTATAAAGCACCTCCCACAGCAAATTTATACATAAGCTTTCCTACCGCCTTTATATCCTCGGTATCAACTACTTCAACGGGAGTATGCATATATTTTAAAGGGATAGAGATAAGACCTGTCTTTATACCGCTCTTAATAACGCTTATTTCATCAGCGTCCGTACCTGTTTCTCCGCCCATAACTTCAAACTGGACGGGAATATTCTTATCCGAAGCAACAGCCTTAAGCTTTTCGGTAACCTCTTCGGAAAGTACGGGAGAAATGCCTATCATTGCACCCTTTCCCATAATTCCGCATTTTTCCTTTTTTGCTCCGGGGGTATAAGCAAAGCTTACGTCAGTAGCGAGGCAGTAATCTGCTTCGCTGTTATATGCACCGATAGTTGCTCCTCTGCTTCCTGTTTCTTCCTGTGAAGCAAAGAGGACAGCGATATTATAATCCGCTTCCTTATCCTTAAGAAGGGAAAGGGCGTAAAGCACTGCCGCAACGCCGCCTCTGTCATCGACAGCCTTTCCGCTTACTCTTGTACCGCTTAAGACAGAGAATTTTCCGTCTATCGTAATGCGGTCTCCGAGAGATACAAGCTTTTCGAGAGTTTCTTTATTATAACCAGTATCAATAACTATGTCCTCTTTTTTCATAGCGGATTTTGAATCGGAGCTTACGTGTGGCGGAAGGGTAGAGATAACGCCTCTTACGGGGTGTTTCGAATGAATGGTAACGGTCTGTGCCGCATAAAGTCTTCTGTCTGTACCGCCGCATTCGGCTGTCTTTATAAATCCCTTATCGTCAATATATGTTACAACAAATCCTATTTCATCTATATGTGCTTCAAGGAGGAGAGTTTTCTTTCCGTTGTTTTTATCGCCGATAAATGCAGTAACATTTCCGAACTTATCTACGGAAGCATTGTCTGCATATTCCTTTAAAAGCTCACAGGCGACCTCGGACGCTCCTTCTTCGCTTCCCGATACGCCCACAGCACAGCAGAGCTTTTCGAGAACCTTATTGATTTCCATCGTTTTAATCAATCCTTTCCTTCCATTGTTCTGTTTTTAACAATCCATTCTATTATATCATTCAGCCGTTGTTGTTGCAATTATTAAAATTACAGAATTTTGATTTAAGGAGTAAATTATTTTTGGGGGAATAGCGAATAGAAGCGTGTCGTAAAAAATAAAATGCCTTTTACAGAGAAAAACGGCACTCTTTCGAGTGCCGTTTAAAGCTATTTATTCGTTCTTTAAATCAATATTATTTTCTATGCAATATTTGACGCATTTGTTCAATAAATTACTCATTGTCCCAATTTCTTGCTTTTCAGCATAAATCTTATAATTTTCATAATCATCAAGCTTGCATTTACATGCTATGGTTTTATAATGGGCTTTGTCATATTTTCGGTTTGCTCTTTTTTGTGCTTCAGTCATAGCCATAATAACACCTCGCTTATAAGTTTGTGCAAACTATACACGTAAACATTATATTTTTTGTAAATTTTGCCTCTTGTTTGATACACGTAAACGTGATATAATATAAAAAACACACAAGGACATGACGTTTCCGCCTTGTCCTTAATAAAATATTATATCATATTATAAAAACAACGTCAAGGAGTAGTTATGAGTATAATCAGAGAGTTTTATCAGGGCGAATTGCGTCCCAATGAGGTTAATTTTAAAAATCCCGTTTATTCCTCTAATTTTGTATGTTATGAAAAAACGGCAGAGCAGTTAAAAAAATCTCTTTCAAACAAACAGAAAAAGCTTCTGGAAAATATTATTGGTAATTTTTTTAATATGGAATATGAATTCGGTCGGGAAATGTACACCGCCGGCTTCGCTATGGGTGTAAAGCTGACAGCGGAGAGCTTCTACACAAAAACACATTAAGCGGCAGCAAACATACGCCAATTCTAATCCGTCGCCGTCAGGTGACACCACAATCATTCATCATTCATTTTTCATCCTTAACCAAAAACGGCACTCTTTCGAGTGCCGTTTTTTATTATCCGTTTACAATCTTTGTGAAGGCTTCTGCATACTTCTTCTGAAGGGCAGCTGCTTCTTCGTTTGTATTGCCTACAGTTGTATAGTAGATCTTAATCTTGGGTTCTGTACCGGAAGGACGGATTACGAGGCTTGCTCCGCCTTCGAGATAAAGTGTGATAACGTTGGACTTAGGAAGCTCGATAGCTGTTTCTGTGCCGTTTACGATATCAACCTTCTTGGACGCTTCGTAGTCAGCCATAGCGATAACCTTTGCACCGGCGATTTCAGAAGGATAATCAGTTCTCATACGGTTCATAATTTCCTGCATCTTTACCATACCGCTTGCACCTTCGAATGCGAAAGTATCAAGAGTATTACAGTAGGAGCCGTATTCTTCATACATCTTCTTTCTTGCTTCGATAAGAGAAATACCCTGTGCACGGTAGAATGCTGCCATTTCACAGATAAGCATAGACGCTACAACTGCATCCTTATCTCTTACATAGCCGCCTGCAAGATAGCCGTAGCTTTCTTCAAAACCGAAGATATAGCGGTCTTCTTCGCCCTTTTCTTCGAGGAATCCGATCTGTTCACCGATGAACTTGAAGCCTGTAAGAACTTCGATAAGCTCAACGCCGTACTTCTTAGCGATTGCTCTTGTTATGTCTGTTGTAACGATTGTCTTTACAGCAATAGGGTTCTTCGGCATTGTACCGAGAGCGATTCTTTCCTTAGCTACATATTCGAGGAGCATTGCACCTACTTCGTTACCTGTGAATAAAGCGTAGTCATCACCGTCGGGAACAGCGATACCTACACGGTCACAGTCGGGGTCTGTCGCTAAGAGAAGGTCGGGCTTTTCTTTATTGCAAAGCTCTAAGCCGAGCTTTAAAGCTTCCTTTATTTCGGGGTTCGGATAAGGACAGGTAGAGAAAGTGCCGTCGGGCATTTCCTGTTCGGGAACTACAACGACATTCTTGATGCCGATTTCGTCAAGAATACGGCGTACGGGCTTGTTGCCTGTACCGTTAAGAGGAGTATAAACTACCTTTAAGCCTGCTGTTGCACATACGTCGGGGTGTAAGGACTGCTTCTTTACTTCTGCCATATATGCGTCAATAATATCATCGCCTATGTATTCAATCATACCCTTAGCGAGAGAATCCTCGAACTTAGAGGTTGCAATTCCTTCGAATACATCGATCTTGTTGATTTCAGCAAGAACTCTGTCTGCAGCGTCGATAGTAAGCTGGCATCCGTCAGAGCCGTAAACCTTATAACCGTTGTACTTAGCGGGGTTGTGGGAAGCTGTTACCATAACGCCGGCATCACACTTGCACGCTCTTACTGCCCAGGAGAGCATAGGAGTAGGCATAAGCTCTGTATAGATATATACCTTTATACCGTTAGCGGAAAGTACTTCTGCAACGGACTTTGCAAAATAGTCGGACTTTATACGGCTGTCATAGGATACAGCAACAGCAGCGCCTTCGGGCTTTACCTGCTTTAAATATGCAGCAAGACCCTGTGTTGCCTTACATACTGTATAATAGTTCATACGGTTTGTACCTGCGCCGATAACGCCGCGGAGACCGCCTGTACCAAATTCAAGCTCACGGTAAAAACGATCGGAGATTTCTTCCTCGTTTCCCTTTACGCTTTCAAGTTCTTTCTTTAAATCGGGATCAGCTACTGCCTTTTCAAGCCAGAGCTCATAAAGCTTATTTGTATCCATAATACTATCCTTTCCGCATTAAAATGCTGTATGGGATTATTTTTTAAAATCGTATCTATTATATCACGGTTTTTTATGAAATGCAACATCAAAACCGCATTTTAGTTAATTTTTGTTAAAAAGCTTTAAATTTAACAAAAATTAAGTAAGGCTATGCAGAGATTTATGAAAATATGGTTGTATAAACCGTAAAAAACTGGATAACCTAAAAGCACAAGGACATAAAAATCAATATGTTTCAAAAGGAAAGGAACGAAAAATATGAAAAAGGTAAGATTTAAAAACGGACTCCAGGGTAAAGGCTTTTTAGCGGCTCTCGTTTTAAGCCTTACGGCGGTAGGTATTTCAACCTATGTCGCTTATACGGGTACAATCGAAAAAAAAGACGAGATCGGTACAGACATCAGCGAAGACAACGTCTTCTTCTACGAAACAGAGGATGTCAGTGCCGATCAGACGGGTATCCCGAAAAATACGCCTAATGAGACAACCGAAGAAACCGCTGATGCAGGTATTATTTTCTCAAATCCGAAAACTATGCCTGTTACAGGAGAGATCATTAACCCTTACAGCAACGGAGAGCTTGTAAAAAGCGTTACCCTTGACGTATGGAAGACTCACGACGGCGTTGATATTGCCGCTCCCGAGGGTACAGCGGTAGCAGCCTGTATGAAAGGAACCGTTACCGAGGTAAATAACGACCCGTTATGGGGAATCTGTGTTGTAATCGACCACGGGAACGAAGTTATCGGACATTACTACGGCTTACAGCAGAGCCTTAACGTAAAAGTAGGGCAGGAGGTTTCTATGGGCGAGATTATCGGGCAGGTAGGCACTACGGCGGAAATCGAATGTAAGCTCGACCCACACCTTCATTTCGGTATCACACAAAGCGGAGCATGGTGTGACCCGATTGCTTTTATAAATGAATAATTAATGATGAAGAATTGCGGTATTGCGAAATGTACCGCAATTTTTTTATTCTTCTTTTTCGCCTACCTAATATGACAAAATATTTACTCTGACTGTGGTATAATCGGCACAAAGGATAAATATATGAAAGGAAGGAAGTAAAAATGTCTGTTCAGCTTAAAAACAGCGGAGATATTCTTATCGCTTTTCTCAGCGGCGAGATAGACCACCACGCGGCGGCAGAAATGAGATTTTTTATAGACGGAGAGCTTGAGCGGTCTATGCCGAAGCTTATAGTATTCGACTTTTCGGGGGTTGAATTTATGGATAGCTCGGGTATTGGTCTCGTTCTTGGAAGAATACGTGTAATTTCGGGCTGGGGCGGAAAAGCGGCAATCGAAAATCCTCGCCCTCTTATACGAAAAATGCTGTCCCTTGCGGGTCTCCAGAAGCTTATACGATAAGAAAGGAATGATAAAAATGCAGGATATAAGAAACTATATGAAGATGACTATTTCGGGGCAGTCAAAAAACGAAGCCCTTGCCCGTATGTGCGTTTCGGCATTCGCCGCACAGCTTGACCCTACTATTGAAGAGATAAGCGATATAAAGGCTGCCGTTTCGGAAGCGGTAACAAACTGTATCGTCCACGCTTATCCCGATAAGATAGGCGACATATTTATTGAGCTTAAGATAATAGGCGAAGATACAATATACATAAAGATAAAGGACAAAGGTATCGGTATCCCCGACGTAAAAAAGGCTATGGAACCCCTTTTTACTACCTCGCCCGAAACCGAAAGAGCCGGTCTTGGCTTTGCTGTAATGGAAAGCTTTATGGACAGGCTTTCGGTTCGGAGCAAAGAGGGAAGCGGTACTACGGTTATTATGACGAAAAGGCTCAACGGCAGATATGAACAGACTGACAAATGAATTCATCGAGGAAAACCTCGGACTTGTACATTCTCTCGCTAACCGCTTCAAAGGGCGGGGGATAGAATATGAAGAGCTGTATTCGGCAGGCTGTATGGGACTTGTTAAAGCGGCTAAGGGCTTCGACGAGGACAGGGGGCTTAAATTCTCAACCTATGCGGTACCTGTTATACTCGGAGAAATAAAACGGCTTTTCCGTGACGGAGGGACAGTAAGAGTAAGCCGGAGCATAAAGGAGCTTTCTCTTAAAATCACACGCTACAGGGAAAAGCTTGCCCTCGAGGGGAAAGAGCCGACCATAAGCGAGCTTGCAGTTTATTTCGAGGTTTCAGAGGAACAGATAACCGAAGCAATATCCGCCTCACAGCCTGCATTATCGCTTACGGGAGGAGACGAAGAGGGGAATGAATATGACCTTCCCGTAGAACCGCCCCAGGCTAAAACCACAGAGCTTATCGCTTTGGGGCAATGTCTCGGAACTCTTCCTCCCGATGACAGACGGCTTATTTTTCTCCGTTACTGGAAAGGCTTTACACAGAGCGAGACGGGAAAGGAGCTTGGTATGACACAGGTACAGGTTTCACGAAGAGAAAAGAGGATACTTGACGGACTAAGGGAGATGCTTGTATAAAAGGAAATACCGTCTGCAGCTTGGAGGTAAACAGACGGTATTGAATTCGTATGTATAAAATGTTATAATAAGGCATAAGTAAAATTATGCGGGGATTATAATATGAACAGTGAAATTGAACGTAAAATCGGCAGTAATATCCGCTCTCTCCGTGAGAAATGCGGACTTACACAGGAACAGGTTGCCGCTAAGCTACAGGTACAGGGATGCGATATAACCCGAAGCTCCATAGCTAAAATCGAGGTCGGTCAGAGGCATATTTACCCCGACGAAATTATTCTCCTTAAAGAAATATTCAATGTGAAATATGAGGATATATTTGATATAACAGGTTGATTTTTCTCTTATTAATCTGTGCTTGACGTAAAAAAGCCAGTATGATATAATTAAAAATTAAGGTATGAGTTGTTTTAACTTATACCTGTTCTTGTTTATTAGATTAAATCATAGTTTACGATACGTGTCAACCGAATTATAGCAAAATTTTATACAAACATATCATAGTTTACTATATTTATTTTGTTTGTTTTTGCCAAACAACAAGAAAGGAGAATAACTATGCCACGAAGCGAAGCACAAAAAAGAGCCGATAAGAAATACCACGATAAAAAATACCAAACCTTTTCTGTAAATGCAAAAGCAGATGAATATGAATTAATAGACGAATTTTGTAAACGCAACGGAATCTCCAAAAACGCTCTACTCCTTAAAAGCACCAAATATTGCATAAAAAACAATATTGATATCAATAACCTTGATTGAATAATATAAGTAAAGGGACGGATTATTTATCCGTCCCTTCTGGCTGTCGAAAAAGTCATTTTTAGCGAAAAAGTAAGAGTGAAAAGTGATAAGTGATGGAATCGCCTACGGCGATGGATTTAAATAAAACTCTGCACAAACGCACTTCATAAAAGGCTTTTTTAAAATTCACGCCCACAGGGCGCTCCTCAACTATTCACTATTCATTATTCACTTTTCACTTTAAAAATCACATTATAGGGTTTATCGACAAGCTGAAGGGACGGATTATTTATCCGTCCCTTTTTGCTGTTTAATTACAGTTACTTTGGGGCTTCCGCCCCTTTCCCCCGACAACCCTTTTTATAAAAAGGGTTGTCCGAAAAATTTCTTTTGCTCGCTTCGCTCGGTTTTTTAAGATTTTCAGAATTTTTCATCATTCACTTATAACGGCAATGTTGCCATTGCATTAAGGTCTCCGCCTGCCGTGTTTCCTGCAAGATATTCAAAATACGCCTGGCTTCCTATCATAGCCGCATTGTCTCCGCAAAGAGATATGGGCGGAATATAAAGCTTTATTCCCCTTTTCTCACAGCGTTCGGTCAGCATCTCTCTTAATGCCGAATTCGCCGCAACACCGCCTGCAAGTGCCGCTGTCTTATAGCCTAAATCTACCGCCGCCTGTACAAAACGGGATGACAATATATCTGCCACTGTGTACTGGAAGGACGCCGCAAGGCTGTTTATATCGATTTCCTCGCCCTTCTGCTTTGAATTGTGGACGAGATTTATTACGTTGGTTTTAAGTCCCGAAAAGCTGAAATCATAAGGGTTCTGTGTCTTGGGACGGGGGAGCTTATACTTTTTAGGGTCGCCTTCCTTCGACGCCTTATCAATATGCACGCCGCCGGGATATGTAAAGCCCATAGCTCTTGCCGCCTTGTCGAAGGCTTCGCCTGCCGCATCGTCAAGAGTACGTCCTATTGTTTCAAAGGTCGTATAGTCGCTTACACGCATTATGTGGGAATGACCGCCCGAAGCCGCAAGGCAAAGATACGGAGGCTTTAAATCCTCGTGGGCGATATAGTTAGCGGCAATATGACCCTTTATATGGTGGACAGGGATAAGGGGCTTGCCCGACGATAACGCAAGTCCTTTTGCAAAATTAACGCCTACAAGCAATGCTCCGATAAGTCCCGGGGCATAGGTTACCGCAATAGCGTCAACATCATCAAGTGTCATTTCCGCCTTTTCAAGAGCCTCGCTTACTACCGCAACGATACTTTCACAGTGTCGTCTGCTTGCGATTTCCGGAACAACTCCGCCGTAAAGCTTATGCTCTTCAATCTGTGTAGCAACGATATTGGATATTATTTTTCTTCCGTCTTCAACAACAGCCGCCGCTGTTTCATCACAGGAAGTTTCTATTGCTAAAATTCTCATTTTTCAGTTCCTTATAAAATTTGTTTTTCTTACGGCTTTTATTATACCCCAAAAAGCCTTTTTTTGCAATAGCGTAAGCATAAAAAAAGAAGGCCCGCAGGAACGGGCTTTCTTCAAAAATATACATATTCTTCTTACAATGTTAATTATATAACAAGTTTTTTTAAAAATCAATAGTTTTTCTAAAAATTTCTTATTTTTATTTAAAATGCTGATTAGAACCGTGTTTTTTTGGGCATTATACCAAAACGGGATATTTTCGTTATATCCATTGTGCTATTATTCTTGACAAGAGGTGATCAGCGATGTTAAGGCTAAGGGAGTTAAGAGAAAAGCATAACGTTTCACAGGTAAAGCTTGCTATGGAGCTTCACCTTAACCAGAACAGCATAAGCCGTTACGAAAACGGCGAAAGGGAAGCCGATTACAACACGCTGATTGCATTTGCTGATTACTTCAATGTTTCTGTTGACTACTTATTAGGGAGAACGGATAAACCCGATATGAATAAATAAAATACGGTGAGTGGCATTTCCATTCACCGTATTTTTTTCAGAAGGAAAAAAGCTTCCCGAAGATCTCCTTAAGACATCGTTTATAATCCATTACCTCTACCTCTTCCGCCGCCACGATTTTTGCAGTTCCGATAATCTTATCCCCCGACATCATTGTAACAAAGCCTAAAAGCTGACCTTTTACGACAGGGGCAGATACCGCTGAAGTTCGGCTGTAATGATATTCAACGAGGGAAGAGCTTCCTTTCGGAAGAATTACGTCTGAGGTTCCCGAAAAGCGTGTATCAACTGTCTTTTTTACTCCACCCTCTACCGCTACTTCGAGAAGCTCGGAGGGGTCGGGTCTTAATATTACTTTTTCAAAGCCTTCAAATCCATAATCCAGAAGCTCCTTGGCACAGCTGAACCTGCTTTCATCGCTGTCACAGCCCAGAACTACCCCTATAAGCTCCATTCCGCTTCTTTTTGCCGTACCACAGAAGCAGTACCCCGCATTATCCGTTGTGCCTGTTTTAAGTCCCGTAATTCCGCTGTACGAGGTAATAAGCTTGTTTGTATTCAATAGCTGTGTTTCTTTTTTTGTGCCAGTTCTTACGCTGTCGAGACGGGTAAGAAGATACTCGTCATAGTAGCTGTATTTTCTCAGCTCCGCTCCCATTACCGCAATATCCCTTGCTGTTGAATAATGGTTCGGGTCATCATAGCCCACACAGTTCACAAAATTCGTATTCGTCATTCCGAGAGACTTTGCCTTTTCGTTCATCCTTTTCACAAATTCGCTTTCGCTCCCCGAAATATGCTCCGCAAGCATAACACAGGCGTCGTTTGCCGAAGCGATTACAATAGATTTTATTATATCGCCTATCTCCATAGCTTCTCCCGCTTCGAGCCAGATTACCGAGCCGTCCATACTCCCGGCATAATCGGAGCATACTGCTGTATCGGAAAAGCTAAGATTTCCGCTCTGAAGCTCCTCCGCTGTAATAAGAAGCACCATTATTTTTGTAACAGAAGCTATGGGCAGACGTTCATCCGCATTTCTTTCAAAAAGCACCGTTCCCGTGTCCTTTTCCGTAAGAATGACCGATTTTGCTTCGGCGAGGGCAGGGGGCTCCTCCGCATATATGCTTGTATCAAGCCCTGTAACGAGAATTGCCAGAGATAATATTACCCATAAGAAACGCTTTATTTTATTCATAACAGGAAAACCTCCCTTTCGGAAACATTATATGTATAAGCCTTCCGTAAAATGCACAGAATACTTTTACACTTTTCAAAAAGGGGTTGCTTTATGGAAAATCAGTCTTTTTCTCGTGAGCTTTTCAAGCAGGTCATAATTTTTCTTATGGGCGGTTTTATTTACGGGGCAATAGAAATTCTTTACCGTGGCTATACCCATCCGTCAATGTTTGTAACAGGGGGATTATGTCTTGTGTGGGTCGGCGGACTCAACAGCTTTTTTTCATCAAGGCTCCCTGTCATATTCCAGATGCTTATGGGAAGCATAATAATAACCTCAGCGGAATTCCTGTGCGGTCTTATTGTAAATATCGGCTTTGATATGCACGTATGGGACTACAGTAATCTCCCTTTCAATATTATGGGACAGGTATGTCTCCTTTTTCTTTGTATATGGTTCGGAATATCCTTGCCGGCAATCTTTATCGAGGACCATATACGAACAGGAATGTTCGGAGAGGAAAAGAAAACATATCTTTGGAAAATATAAAAAACGGACACAGCATTTTCCGCTGTGTCCGTTTATTTTACTGTTTTATAACGGGCTCTCCGCAATTCTTGCAGAATGCGTCAGATTCCTTTACAGGTGTTCCGCAATTATAGCAGAACTTTTTTACTTCTTCTGTTGCTTCAGCTACAGCTTCAACAACCTCAGCTGTTTCTTCTTCAGCTTCAACAACTTCGGCTGTTTCTTCTGCAGCTTCAACAACTTCGGCTGTTTCTTCTGCAGCTTCTTCCTTTTCTTCCACAGGAGCAGTTATCTGCTCGGGAATAACAGGAGGAGTATATACAGGAGCTACAGGAAGAGTTGTCTTTTTCTTTCCGAGAACAACGATAACTACAACAACAATAGCTACCACTGCAATAATGCCGAAGGCAATAAGAGCGATAAGAAGAATGTTTAAAGGCTTCTTGAACTTAACGGAAATACATTCGCTAAGCTCATCTTCCCATAAAATCTCGTTTATTTCTTCTTTATGAACGCCGTTGGACGAAATAACCTTGTAATTCTCCGGGAATGTAACACGGAAAGCGTTTATATCAAGCTCATCTGTTTCAAGCTGAAGGCTTTCTTCTGAACCGTCCTTTCCTAATACTACTTCGGTATCATCAAAAAGCTCATCGTAAGTGCCTGTCTTATATTCAACAGTCTTAAAATAACGGATACCGATATACTTTTTACCCATTATTTCTGTTTCAAGCTCTTCAGTTTCCCAGTCATCCTTATCTTCGGAAACAGAATCTATATATTCTTCCTTTGTCATGCCTGTTGATTCGAGAATACTTTCATTTACAAGAATCTGTGAATATACCGTTAAAGTTTCCTTATCAACAAAGATAATGCCTGCTTCGGTTAAAGGCTTATTGAAGGTTACGGTAAGTACCTTTTCGCTTTCGGTTCCGGACATTACGCTAAGTACATCCCAGATAATCTCTCTTTTATCCTTGTTATAATTTCCGTTGGTTGAAACAACGTCACAGTCTTCAGGGACAGCAATACGGAAGGAAGTCGTCATCATTCCGTCGGCAATATACTGGCTTACTTCGTTAACTTCGTCGATAGATAAAGAGCCTGTATTCTTGTATGTAACGGTTACTGTTACATCGGAACCCTTTCTATCAACCGATACATCTATGTCACAGTCGCCCGAATCTACGCCTTCAAAGTTTGCTGTTTCGTATGTAGCATCCTTGTAATAGCGTGTACCGATATGGTTCTTTCCGTCAACCTCAACCTCTACGGTTTCGGATTCCCAGCCTTCGTATTCCTCGCTCGACTCGCTGTTGCTTATTGAATCGAGATATTCCTCTTTCGTCATTCCCAAGGACTCGAGGCTGTCCTCTTCCATAAGCACCTGTGTATAGACCTTTACAGTGTTCTCGTCAATAAATTCGAGACCCGACTCCATAGACATACAGGAGCATAATGTAACAAGCATTACAACCGAAAGTAAGACAGAAGCTATTCTTCTTAATTTCTTTTTCATTTTAATTTCCCCTTTTTCCTTTATTTTACGGGATTTTTCCCATAATTTTCTTTCACTATAACACAATAAAGTAATTTTGTCAATTACAAACTTTATTTTTAGGCAAAAAATAATAAAATTGCTTGAAATTTAACTTGAAATATGCTATAATAGTTTATACTATTTAAAAATATATATATTATTATAGCTTTGGCTATGATTTTAGTAAGGAACGGTTATAGATATGGACGAAAATACAAAGGTTGTAAATCACGAATATGGTGCCGACGATATTCAGATTTTAGAGGGACTCGAAGCAGTAAGAAAGCGTCCCGGTATGTATATCGGTTCAACAGGACCCAGCGGTCTTCACCATCTCGTATATGAAATCGTGGATAACGCAATAGACGAAGCACTTGCAGGATACTGTACAGAAATCAATGTACGTATTCTCCCCGATAACGTTATTGAAGTTACCGACAACGGCCGTGGTATCCCTACAGGTATTCACCCCAAGGAGGGTATCTCCGCTGCTACAGTCGTATATACTATTCTCCATGCCGGCGGTAAGTTCGGCGGAGGCGGATATAAGGTTTCCGGCGGTCTTCACGGCGTTGGTGCTTCTGTAGTAAACGCTCTTTCCGAGTGGCTGGAGCTTGAGGTTCATAACGGAAGCGAAATTCATTTCCAGCGTTTTGAACGCGGTCATTACGATGAACAGATGAAGGTCATCGGAACTACCGACAAGACCGGTACAAAGGTACGCTTCAAGGCCGACAGCGAAATATTCCACGATGTAAACTATGATTACAATATCCTTCTCGACAGATTAAGAGAACAGGCATTCTTAAACGGCGGTATTCTTATTAATCTTTCGGATACACGTAATCCCGAGGATGAAAAATACGAAAGCCTCAAATACGAGGGCGGTATCATAAGCTATGTTGAGTGGCTTCAGAAAATGCGTGGTGCGGACGTTCTCCATCCCGACGTTATCTATCTCGAAGGCGTAATTGACGATATTACCGTTGAAGTTGCTTTCCAGTACAACACAGACTTCAACAGCGAATCCTTCCGCTCCTTCGCAAACAACATCCATACCATCGACGGCGGTACACACGAGGTTTCCTTTAAGAGAGCCCTCAATAAAGTCGTAAACGACTTCGTTAAGGCTTACCAGGAAGCCAACCCCAATAAAAAGTCGAAGAAGGCAAAGAAGGGCGAGGAAGAAAAGAAGGAATTCGTTGCTCTTTCCGGCGAAGCTATAAGAGAAGCTATCAATGCTGTTATCTCCGTAAAGCTTCCCGAATGTGAATTCGAAGGTCAGACAAAGGGTAAACTCGGTAATCCCGAAGTTACTCCTATCGTTTATAAAATCGTTACCGAACAGCTCACATATTATTTCGAAGAGCATCCCGAAACAGCCAATATCGTCGTTACAAAGGCTATAAACGCACAGGCTGCACGTGACGCGGCTAAGAGAGCTATGGAGGCTAAGCGTAAGTCTGTTGCAGACGGTGCAGGTCTTCCCGGTAAGCTTGCCGACTGTTACGAAAAGGATACAACAAAGACCGAAATCTATATCGTCGAGGGTGACTCTGCGGGCGGTTCTGCAAAACAGGGCAGAAACAGTGCATTCCAGGCTATTCTTGCTCTCTGGGGTAAGATGCTTAACGTTGAAAAGGCAAGAGTTGATAAGGTTTATAATAACGAAAAGCTCGTGCCTGTTGTAAGAGCACTCGGTACAGGCGTAGGCGAAGAATTCGATATAACAAAGCTCCGTTACGGCCGTGTTATTATTATGGCCGATGCCGACGTTGACGGCGAACATATCAGAACACTTCTCCTTACATTCTTCTTCCGCTTTATGCGTCCCCTTATCGAACACGGACACGTTTATCTCGCACAGCCTCCGCTCTTCAAGGTATTCAGAGGCAAGCAGGTAAGATATGCCTTCTCCGACGAGGAAAGAGACGCTTATATTGCAGAGCTTTCGGGAGAAAATAATGCTAAGGTTGAAGTACAGAGATATAAGGGTCTTGGTGAAATGGACCCCGAACAGCTCTGGGAAACAACTATGAACCCCGAAACACGTACTATGCTTAAGGTAAGTCTCGAGGACGCTATGAATGCTGATATGATATTCTCTATCCTTATGGGCGATAAGGTTGAACCCAGAAGAGAATTTATCGAAGCAAATGCAAGATACGCACAGGACCTTGATATTTAACCTACGGTTAAATATCAGTGAAAAGTGAATAGTGAATAGTGAATAGATGTGGTATCGCCTTACGGCGATGTATTAAATATTTCATTATTGATTTACAGGTAAATTTATGAATTTTAAAGATAATAATCAGAAACAGATCGATAAGCTCGCCCGTATGGAACAGCTTTATAAGGACGTTGAAAAACACGAATCTGTTATGGATAAGATCGAAGCAGAGGAAGAAGAAGATGTATGTGCCTTTCCTCGTAAGATTTTTAAAACCGTACTGATACTTACCTGGATAGCCTGTATAGGCGGTCTTATGGTTGGTGTTGACGTTTCCTTAGTGCTTTGTGCTATGCTTTTTACCCTCGGGATATTCTTAGGGCTTTCGGTAACAAAGTTTCTTAAGAAGGACAAGCTCGGCGACGCTATAATTTCAGCAGTTGTTGCGATTGCTGTTATCGCTCTTTCTGTTCTCCTTCTTACAAATGATACTCACTAAAGGACAAATTTTATATGGCAAAGCTTTTTCAGATAAAATATGACGCAAATCCCGAAGAAATCGAAACCGCATATAAGGTTTTTCAGAACAAATATGCCCTAAAAAAGAAAATTCTATATACATTCGTATATCTTATCGTTCTCGTTTTAGGTATCGACCTTATAGTAAAAAATCCCACTTCTCCTGCCGGATTTATTGCTTCCGGGCTTTCTGCCGGTATTCTTATCTTTAACTGGGTAAAGCCGGTAATGATAAGAAAAAAGCTTGTAAAGACCCTTGCTGAGCTTGACAGCAGTGAAACCTATGTTATGAGCTTTTATGACACTAAGGTTGAAATCGAAACAATAATCGATACTTCTGTTGAAACCGAAACCGTTGCTATTACCCATAACGGTATATATACCGTTGAAGAGGGAAGCGAAGCAGAAAAGGAAATGCTTGAAAACGCACCTAAGGAAGAAGAAATCCAGAAAACCGTATATAATCATATCGATACAGAAATGTTATTTACGGAAAAAGACGGATTGCTTATGCTTTTTGTAAACCGTTCGTTTATTCATACTATTCCTGTACGCTGTCTCTCCGAAAGCGAGCAGGAACAGGTAAAAGCATACTTCAGCGAAAAAGGTCTCGACTAAAGACAATAACAAAAATACTTCCCTTTACAGGGACAAGAAAAAGGAAATAAACAACAATGGAAAATATGGAAATACTCGAAAGTATTCACCCCGGTGAAAAGCTTTACGGCGTTGATATTGAAAAGGTAATGAGAAAATCATTCCTCCAGTATTCAATGTCCGTTATCGTTTCCCGTGCCTTACCCGATGTACGTGACGGCTTAAAGCCTGTACACCGCCGTATTATCTACACTATGGACGAATCCGGCAACACCTTCGAAAAGCCTCATCGTAAGTGTGCTTATACCGTTGGTGAAGTGCTCGGTAAGTATCACCCTCACGGTGACGCTTCCGTTTACGACGCTATGGTTCGTTTAGCACAGGATTTCTCCCTTCGTTATCCTATGGTTGACGGTCACGGTAACTTCGGTTCGATAGACGGCGACCCGCCTGCTGCTTACCGATATACAGAAGCCCGTCTTGCTAAGATAGCAGGGGAAATGATGCGTGATATCGAAAAGAATACAGTAGATTTCACCACAAACTATGACGATAAATTAAAAGAACCTACTGTTCTTCCGTCCCGTTTCCCGAATCTTCTCGTAAACGGCAGTACAGGTATAGCGGTAGGTATGGCTACAAATATTCCGCCTCACAATCTCCGTGAAGTTATTGACGCTATAAATGTACTTATCGAAGACCAGGACGCTCCTATCGAGAAGCTTATGGACTGTATAAAGGGTCCCGACTTCCCAACAGGCGGTATCATTATGGGTTATTCGGGTATCCGCTCCGCTTATTACACAGGCAGAGGCAAGATTACCTTAAGAGGCAGAGCCGAAATTGTTGAAGAAAATACACATACGAGAATCGTTATTACAGAGATTCCGTATATGGTTAATAAAACTAAACTGCTTGAAAATATCGGTGCTCTTATGCGTGATAAGAGAATCGAAGGTATCTCTACTTTAAGAGATGAATCCGACAGAACCGGTATGAAGATAGTAATTGAGCTTAAGAGAGAAGCTAACGCTAACGTTGTTCTTAATAAGCTCTATTCCTACACACAGCTTCAGGATACGGTAGGCGTAATTATGCTCGCTATCGTAAACGGCGAGCCTAAGATCCTTACTCTTAAGGAAATGCTTACCCATTATCTTGATTTCCAGCGTGATGTTATCGAACGCCGTACAAGATATGACCTTGAAAAGGCAAGAAACAGAGCTCATCTTTTACAGGGCTTTATGCTTGCTATTGATAACATTGATGAGGTTATTTCTATCCTTCGCTCGAGTAAGACTATTCCCGAAGGTAAGGAAAGACTTATGGAACGCTTTAAGGAAGCCGACCTTTCCCAGCTTCTTTCAAGAGCTATGGGCGAAAAGTACCAGAATATTCAGTTTGAACATACTATCGGTCTCTCCGAACCCCAGGCTGACGCTATTGTACAGATGCGTTTAGGACAGCTCACAGGTCTTGAACGCGAAAAGATAGAAGGCGAGCTTGCTGAGATTATGGAAAAGATCCAGGAATTTATGGATATTCTTGCCGATAAGAACAAGGCTTATGAGATTATCCGTGATGAGCTCGAGGTTATCCGTAAGAAGTACGGCGACGAAAGACGTACAAGCATCGAACAGGTAAGCGGTGAGGTTGATATTGAAGACCTTATTCCTGTTGAAGAATCAGTTATTACTTATACAAACTTAGGCTACGTAAAGAGACAGCCTGTAGAAGTCTATAATCTCCAGAGAAGAGGCGGACGAGGCGTTTCGGGTATGAAACAGCGTGACGAGGACTTTGTTGAAAATGTATTTATTTCTTCCTCACACGATAACATTCTCTTTATTACAAACCTCGGAAATATGTATAAGCTTAAATGCTACGAAATTCCCGAAGGCTCAAAGCAGAGCAGAGGTACAAATATCGTAAATCTTTTACAGCTTTCTGAAGGCGAAAAGGTAACATCTATGATAAAAACTGCTGATTTTGCTGAAAATAAGTTCTTTATCTGTGTTACAAAATCCGGTAAGATAAAGCGTACACCTCTTTCCGCATTCAAGAATATCAGAAAGCACGGCTTACGCTGCATAACTCTTGCCGAAGGCGATGAAATTGCTGCGGCTCATCTTTCCGAAGGCGACAGCGGCGTACTTGTTGCTACTCATAACGGTATGGCAATCTGCTTCTGGGAAACAAAGATAAGAAGTATGGGACGTACTGCACAGGGCGTAAGAGCAATCAAGCTCAAGGACGGCGACTATGTAGTCGGTGCTACTAAGGCTTATGACGAGAATATGACTATTCTCACCATAACCGAAGACGGATACGGCAGAAGAACTGCTCTCACAAACTATCCTATGCGTAATCGCGGCGGACAGGGTGTTCTTAACTATAAGACCGATAAAGGCAGAGGTCATGTTGTTGGTATCCGTGCTCTCGGACCGGATGACGACGTTATTCTTATCAGCTCTGATGGTATCATTATCCGTATCAGAGCCAACGACATCAATCTTTCGGGTAGATACGCTCTCGGTGTAAGAGTAATGAGACTTGTTGAAGACAATAAGGTTGTTGCATTTACACGTACAGAACACGACGAAAATGAACAGACCGAAGAGGTAGAACAGGCAGACGAAGCTGAACTTCTCGCTGCTGCTGCGGAGGAAGCTGCGGAAGTAGTTGTTGATGAAGAACCCGATGACGAAAATGAAACTGATGACGTTTCTGATGAAGAAGATTCTGATGAATAATTAATGGTGAGTTCGGCGGAACGATAAGTTTCGCCGAACAAACTGATTAGAAGGCTTTTACTATGTTCACAAAAATGTTCCACGTGGAACATTTTTATAAGCACAGTAATATAAGTCTATGACAACTGAAAGGAATAAAAAAATATGAAACCCGAAGCTATTATCGGTCGTTCTGTAATCGTAGGAATGACTTTTGTAAACGCAAATAACGAGGTTCTCGAAATAAAGGATTTTGCCGGACAGGTTATCGAAATCTCCGATGAAAAGGGTATTGTAATCTGTAACCACGATTCAAAGCAGGCTATTGCTCTTCCCCTTAATTTCGACGCATTCAGACCTGCTGTAAAGGGTAACTATACCTTAAAACAGTCGGGACTTAAGATAAAGAATCCCGATTTAACCTGTGAAATGACAATTATTAAGAAGTAATTTTCGGGAGGAATTCTTATCTATAACGTTAGTAATTATGATGTTATCGTAGTCGGAGCAGGGCATGCGGGCTGTGAAGCCGCTCTCGCTTCGGCACGACTCGGAAAAAAGACTGCTGTTTTTGTTCTTTCGCTTGATACTATTGCAAATATGCCTTGTAACCCCTGTATAGGCGGTTCTGCTAAGGGTCAGCTTGTATGTGAAATCGACGCACTGGGCGGTGAAATGGGAAAAGCAGCCGACGCTACTTTTTTACAGTCACGTATTCTTAACAGAGGCAAGGGTCCTGCTGTACATTCATTACGTGTTCAGTCTGACCGAATGAAATACCACAGCTATATGAAACAGGTTCTTGAAAGAGAGCCTCTTCTTGACGTTAAGCAGGGAGAAGTAACCGAGGTTTGTGTTGAAGACGGTAAAATTACTGGTATTAAAACTCGTCTTGGTGCTTTCTATGGTGCTAAAGCTGTTATTATAACAACAGGAACCTATCTTAACGGCGAAATTCATATAGGTGAGCTTAGCTATGCCTGTGGTCCCGATAACGTAGCTCCCGCAATTCCTCTTACCGATAGTCTTAAAGCTCTCGGACTCGATATAAGACGCTTTAAGACAGGTACTCCTGCACGTGTTCATAAACGTTCAATCGACTTTTCGGTTATGGAGGAGCAGTGCGGTGATGATGAAATAATACCGTTTTCCTTTGACAACGAGCTTCCGCTTGAAAATAAGGTAAAATGCTACGTAACATACACGAATGCTGAAACACATAAGGTTATTCTCGATAATCTTCATCGTTCGCCTCTTTATTCAGGACGTATTCACGGGGTAGGACCACGATACTGCCCCAGTATTGAGGATAAAATTGTTCGTTTCAGTGATAAGGAGCGTCATCAGCTTTTCGTTGAGCCTATGGGACTTGATACAGACGAATATTATTTACAGGGTATGTCAACCTCGCTTCCCGAGGATGTTCAGATTAAGTTCTTACGAACCATAAAGTGACTTGAAAACGTAGAAATAATGCGTCCTGCCTATGCGATTGAATATGACTGCTGTAATCCTCTTGAATTGTATGCAAGTCTTGAATTCAAGAAGATAAAGGGACTTTTCGGAGCAGGTCAGTTCAACTGTACATCCGGATACGAGGAAGCAGCAGCACAGGGTCTTATTGCCGGTGTTAATGCTTGCCGTGGAATAGATGGAAAAGAACCTTTTATTCTCGACAGAGCAAGCTCTTATATAGGCACTCTTATCGATGACCTTGTAACAAAAGGCTGTGTTGAACCCTACAGAATGATGACCAGCCGAAGCGAATACCGCCTTATTTTAAGACAGGACAACGCTCCCGAACGTCTTACCGAATACGGCAGGGAAATCGGTCTTATAAATGAAGAACGATACGAAAAATTCTGTGATATGATGAAAAAAGTCAATGATGAAACAGAAAGAATACGCCGTACTACAATCCACGCAACCGAAGAACTCAATAATATGCTTGTTGAAAAGGGTACAACACCGCTTACTCACGGTATAAAGTTTATTGAGCTTCTTAAAAGACCGCAAATAGGATATAATGATATAAAGCCTTTCGATAAATTTGCTCCTTGTCTTACTCCCGATATTATAAGCAAGATTGAGATAAACGTTAAATACGAAGGGTACATTAAAACACAACAAGCTCAGATCAAAGAAATGAGAAGGCTTGAAAACAAGCTTTTACCTACTGATATTGACTACAAGACCGTAAGCGGTCTTCGTCTTGAGGCACAGGAAAAGCTTAATAAGCATAAACCTCTCAATATCGGACAGGCAGGCCGTATCTCCGGCGTAAATCCTGCTGATATTTCGGTTCTTCTTATCTGGCTTGCAGCAAGAGGACAGAATAATGATTGATAAGTTCAAAGAAGCCGGCATAGAAATATCCGAGGAACAGGCAGAAAAGTTATCTGTTCTTACTGATTTTATGCTTGAATATAACAAGAATGTTAATCTTACCCGTATAACTGAGTATAACGAGGTTATCGAAAAACACTATATCGACAGCATTTTACCATTGACAATGGTTGATGTTCCACGTGGAACATATTGTGCGGATATAGGAACAGGTGCGGGTTTTCCGTCGCTTCCTATGAACATTTATCGTCCAGACCTTAATTTTACGCTTATAGACAGTCTCGGAAAAAGAATTACATACCTTAACTTAGCCTGTGAAAAAACAGGGCTTAAATGTAAAACAATACACGCAAGAAGCGAGGAAGCAGCAAAGAAGCCGGAGCTTCGTGAAAAATTCGGATTTGTAACAGCGAGAGCAGTTGCTGCACTTAATGTACTTTGTGAATACTGTCTGCCTTACGTTGAAAAGGGCGGTGTATTCGTTGCTCTTAAGGGAGCAGAGGACGAGTGTGATATTGCTGAAAACGCAATTAAAAAGCTCGGCGGTAAAATTGAAAAGGTTATAAAGTATAATCTGCCTTGTGGAGATAAGAGAAATCTCGTTATCATAAGAAAGATTAATGAAACCCCGAAAAACTATCCCCGTGCAGGCGGTGTAATCTCGAAAAGGCCCTTATAACACAATATATAGTATTCCACGTGGAACATTATACAATATTTAGAAAGGAGATACTATGAAAAGCAACTATAAAAAGCTGTTTCGGACTATAAGCAGGAACTGGCGTTTATTCCTCGTTGTAATAATACTTACAACGATTTCAGGATATCTCCTTTCGGCTTACGGTCTTACAAAGCACTATATAACAACAGCAGAAATCTATATAGAAAGCCTCGACGACCAGACTGCACTACAGAAAACTGCAACCTGTGAACTGCTTTTTACAAGCCCACAGATGTATGATACAATAAACGATTATCTCGAATATGATTTTTCCTATGCTGAATATGAAAAGATGCTTGATGTGAAGCAAATGAACGGGACACAGATGTTAAAGATAACTTCTGACTGTGATAATTCTACCGCATCCTTCAGACTTATGGAAAAATTCTTAATGGTACTCCCCGAAGTAATAGAAAACTATAAAGGAAACGCAACCTACAGAATTGTAAGAGAGCCTGTTCAGCCCGTAGAACCTGTATTCCCCGATGATAAGATATTTACCGTAGGCGGAGCGATTTTAGGCCTTATTATCGCAATTACAGGTACGATTATTATATGGAAGCTGGATAACACAATAACCTCTGATGATGATATAACAGAGCTTTTCGATATTCCCTTACTCGGAGAACTACCCGATTTCGATAACGAAATAGACTATTTAGGAAGATAAAAACATTAATATAAGAGTATTCTTATAAAAGCGTTTATGAGCATTATTTGAGGGAAACCCTTTTGAAAAAGGGCTTTCCCTCAAACTCCCTTCCGAAAACTTTCAGTTTAAATAAAAGAACCACAGGGTTAACCTGTGGTTCTTTTATTTATATTAAAAGTCTTTGGAAGAGGGTTCGGGAGAAAGCC
>JAGANY010000027.1 GCA_017624025.1 Ruminiclostridium sp.
GTGTAGCTTTAGGTCGTGCTATCGTTCGTGATCCTCAGGTATTCTTACTTGACGAACCGCTCTCCAACCTCGACGCTAAGCTCCGTGCACAGATGAGAACTGAGCTCGCTAAGCTTCATAAGAAACTCGGTACAACATTTATCTACGTAACTCATGACCAGATCGAAGCTATGACAATGGGTGACAGAATCGTAGTTATGAAGGATGGTTACATCCAGCAGATCGACTCTCCTCTTAACCTTTATGAGAACCCCGTTAACAAGTTCGTTGCAGGCTTCTTAGGAACACCTCAGATGAACTTCATCAACGCTAAGCTCCTTATGATCAACGGCAAGTACACAATCGAATTCGGTTCTGAAGATACTAAGACATCCAGAGGCAGAAAGTTCTATGTAGAAATTCCTTCTGCTAAGGTTGACGCTGAAGCTCTTAACTACTATGTTGATAAGGAAGTTATCTTTGGTATCCGTCCCGAAAACATCCACGATGAAGAAATGTACATCTCCGCTGCATCCACAGGTATCATCGAAGCTAACGTTGACGTTACTGAAATGCTCGGTGCTGAAACATTCCTTTACCTCACATGCGAAGGCATTCCGCTTTCTGCTAAGGTATCTCCTCGTTCTACAGCTCGTCCTCAGGATGTTGTTAAGCTCGCTATCGATCCTAACAAGATTCACCTCTTCGACGCTAACGACGAACACTCCATTCTTTCTTAATCAAAAGAATTATATGCCGCACTCATTACGGGTGCGGCATTATTTATAAAAGGAGATTCTATGAACGGTATTTTTTACTTTTCGGGAACGGGCAACAGCCTTTGGCTTGCTAAAAAGGTAAAGGAAAGTCTCGGCGGCGAAATCCGTTATATTCCTAACCGGAACAGCGACATATCCGCTTACGATAAGCTTATAATAGTATGCCCCGTGTATTCTTTCGGACTTCCCTTGCCTGTTTTTGATTTTATGAAGGAGCTTAATTCCGACGCGCCTTTATGGATAGTGATGAATTACGGCGGAGCAGCCGGAAAAGCCGCAAGCTTTGCATATAATCACGCTAAAAGCTGTGGGCTTAACATAAAGAATGTCTATACAATGAAAATGCCGGAGAATTTTACCGCTGTGTTTTCAACTCCTCTTATAAAGCCCTATAACAAAGGTCTTTTAAAAAAGGCTCCTAAGGCAATAGGAAAAATTATTGCTTCTATTGAAAGAAACGAGGAAAAAGCGTTTCCTTCGGATAGTCCCGAAAAGCATAAGCTTTATAACGAAAACAAAAGCAACTGGGGAAAAATGGGAGAGCGTTTCTCGACATCTTCCGCCTGTACCCTTTGCGGAAAATGTGTAAATAATTGCCCGGCGGAAAATATAGCGATAAAGGACGGAAAGGTTATTTTCGGCAATAACTGTGTCGTTTGCCAGGCTTGTTACCACAGATGTCCGTCAAAGGCAGTGCAGTATCTTGGTAAACCCAATAAAATGCCGTATTTTAATCCGAATGTTCCCGAAAAGGAAATGGGAACAGACATTGTCTCATAAAAGGAGGATTTGTGATGGTTGATATTGAAGCAGTAAAAAAGGAATTTACCGAAATCTATAAGGCTAATATAACACGCGACGGTGCTGATAAGCTTCTCGATTACCTTACGAATAAATGTGACTTTTTCACAGCCCCCGCAAGTACCCGTTTTCACGGTTCTTTTGCCGGCGGACTCGCTCAGCATTCCATAAACGTTTATCATTGTCTTAAGAACTATCTTGAACGTCCTCGTGTAAAGGAAGTCTATAAGCTCAGCTATACCGACGAACAGATAGCACTTGTGGCACTTTTACACGATATGTGTAAAATCGACTGTTATAAGACGGAAATGAGAAACGTAAAGAATGAACAGGGAAAATGGGAAAGCGTTCCTTTCTATAAGTTCGATGACGAGCTTCCCTACGGTCACGGCGAAAAATCCGTTTATATGATATGCGGTTTTATGCGTCTTTCAAGAGAAGAAGCTATGGCTATCCGCTGGCATATGGGATTTTCGGGCACGGAAGACAACAATACTGTCGGAAAAGCACTGGAGAAATATCCTCTTGCCTTTGCTCTCGCAACAGCAGATATGGAAGCTTCATATTTCCTCGAATAAAAGAATAACCCTCGCCTCTCAGTCAATAATAAGCTGAGAGGTGATTTTATGTCAGTTATAAGTATCAATGCGAATAATTTTGAAAGTGAAGTATGCTGTTCTGAGGTTCCTGTGCTTGTGGATTTTTATGCAGGCTGGTGTACGCCCTGCCGTATGATATATCCGATTCTCGAGGATATAAGCGATGAGCTTATCGGCTCGGTAAAGGTAGTAAGGGTAAATGTATGCGAGGAAAGCGAGCTTGCGGGGTACTATAATATACTTAATGTTCCGACAATGATGGTTTTCAGAGACGGAAAGGTTACCGACAGAATAATCGGAGCTACAGGAAAAAGACAGATTATGGAAATATTGACAACATAAAAACAATCGTTGACATAATTCCGAAAAGATAGTATAATGATCGTAATAAAATTTCCGAAAGGTAAAAAATTATGAATATAAGAGAATTACAGGATGAAATCCTCAGATTAAAAAAGGAAAAGGATTTCTGCATACTTGCTCACGTATATGAAAACAGAGAAATAGTCGAAATAGCGGATTATATCGGTGACTCCTTCGGTTTAAGCCAGGAAGCGGCAAAGGCTCCCCAGAAAAATGTTATTATGTGCGGCGTTCGCTTTATGGCGGAAACTGTAAAGCTTCTCTCCCCCGACAAGAATGTTTATTTAAGCAACCGTGTTGCAGGCTGTCCTATGGCTGAGCAGATGGATGTTGAGCTTTTAAGAGAGATGAAGCGTGAAAATCCCGACCATACCGTTGTCGCTTATATAAATACTACCGCCGAACTTAAAACAGAGTGCGATGTCTGTGTTACAAGCGCTTCGGCTCTTGAAATCGTAAAAAAGATAGATAATGATAAGATAATCTTTATTCCCGATATTAATCTCGGACAGTACGTACAGGCAAATCTCCCCGAGAAGAGCTTTAAGTTCTTTAAAGGCGGCTGCCCTGTCCACGCTGCTATGAAGAAGTCCGATGTTGAAAACGCACGCAAATTATATCCCGGTGCTCTTTTACTGGTTCATCCCGAATGTCCTCCGGCGGTAACAGAGGAAGCAGATTTTGTTGGAAGTACAACAGGTATTATGAACTATGCGAAGAAATCTGATGCGAAGGAATTCATTATCGGCACAGAAAACAGCATCGTTTCCCATCTCCAGTATGATTGCCCCGACAAGAAGTTTTATCCCCTTTCAAAGAACCTCGTCTGCAACAATATGAGAGTTACTACTCTTCCCGATGTTTTAGCCTGTCTTAAGGGCGACGGAGAAGAGATAACCTTAAGCGAAGAGGTTATGGAGAAGGCAAAGGGCTGTATAGATGAAATGTTAAGACTCGGCTAAGATTACAGCCAGTTATAATCGGACGGAAATAACCCGTCCGATTATTTTTATGAGAAAATTATAAAAAACTGCAAAAATAGCACTGTACAAAATAGCTAACACTGTTAAAAATTTTTAGTCAATTTCTGCCAAAGCACATTACAAAATATTGACAGAAAGAGGTTTTTGAGATATACTATTTATAAGTGTTAATATATACTTAGGAGGATATGGAGAAATGTTTGAAAACACTCTGATCTGTAAAATTTGCGGAGGCGATGTTAAGGCTGACGCTGAAGGCAGCGGCGACATCTGTCTTAATTGCGGCAATGAATTTATGAGATCATCTGCTGATACTAAAAAGCTTAATAGAATTACATATTTTAGAAATAACCTTAATTTCGCAGCAGCTGAAAAGCTTTCTGACGAAATTATTCTTGCTAATCCCGAGGATAGCGAAGCACACTGGAACAAGTTCCTCAGCGAATACGGAATCCAGTATGTATTAAAGGGCGGAAAGCGTTTCCCCGTTTGCAGAAAGAACCCTTCTTCCCTTGCTCCTCTTGCTGAAAACGAAAGCTATAAGCGTGCTCTTTACTACGCAACAGAGGATTTACAGAGTAAGTATTCCGATATGGGTGTTGCTATAAACGAGGCTGTTGATATTGCACGTAACGTTTTCGCACAGGAAAAGAGCTACGATATTTTTGTGCTTACAGCTGAAGACGCTAATGCTGATGAAGATTCATACGGCTACCGTCTCTTTCTTCGTTTCACAGAAAACTTAGGTTTCAGCGTTTTCTATGCACCCGAAATCCTTAAGGATATGGACGAGTCCGAAAAGGCAGCACATATTGCTTATGCCCTCGAAAACAGCCGTATTATGCTCCCCAGCTTCAAGAATGTTGCTGATTGCTGTGACGGCTTCAATAATTATGCAGTAAATGCTTTTGCAGCAGCTATAAAGGGTGAAGACAAGTACATCTTCCCTGTTTTCAGCGGCGATACATTAAGCTTCCAGCAGCTTCCCGAAACTCTCGTGTGGCTTGACGGCGGATTTGACAGCACAGACAGCGAATTTATGAGAGAAATCTCCGAAACTGTTGAAAAGATTCTTAAGCCCGAAGAGGCTTCCGTTGTTCCGGACGCTATCGTAACAGCAACTGCTGCAAACAAGGAAAACCTCATAAAGAGAGCTTATATGTTCCTTGAAGACGGCGAATTTGAAACTGCTGATACATATTTCGACAAGATCCTCGATATCGATATCGAAGAATCAAGAGCATATATCGGTAAGCTTCTTGCTAAATGTAAGCTTAAGAGCGAGGAAGAAATCCCTAACCTTCCCCAGACTCTTACAGAAGATAAGGATTATATTAAGGCTATCCGCTTCGCTACTCCCGAACAGAAGGCTCGTTACGAAGCTCTTAACGGTGCAATCGTAGAGCGTATCGAGGGTGAAAAGAAGCGTATTTCCGAAGAACGCCAGCGTATTGCTGCTGAGCGTGCCGAGGCTGAACGTCTCGAAAGCGAAAGACGTGCCCGCCAGCATAAGGAAGAACGCAAGCTCGAATATAAGCGTCGCCGTGATCCCCTTAAGAGAACTCTCGACGAGGTAAGAGCTGAACTTAATAAGACCTTTATTACTCCTAAGCGTAAGGCAGAGTTAAAGGAAGATGAGGCTAAGGTTGAAAAGAACCTCAGAGAACTCGATATGTTATTTGCAGATATTTTCGATTGATGAAATCACTCCATAAAAGAAAAAGCACAGGAAATTTATCCTGTGCTTTTTTATATCATTCTTTAAGAACCGCTCTGTAATCCCATACATAAATAGCACCCGAAATAATCGTAAGTGCGGTACAGATATACATAAGTATATCGCTTATAAGCTGTGTAAAGCCGAAGGCGATGCCAAAATCTCCGAGAGTATGGAGAATAAGGATAACACAGATAGCGACCATAGTAGAAGCGGTTTTAAGCTTGCCCCAGATATTAGCGGCAATTACAATCTTTTCCTTGCTTCCTGCCGCAACGAGACGGATACCCGATACCATAAATTCTCTCGCCATAATGACCCAGGTTATCCAGGCAGCGGTATATCCAAGCTCAACCATACAGATAAGAGCAGCCGCAACGAGAACCTTATCGGCTAAGGGGTCGAGGAACTTACCGAAGTCGGTAATCATATTGTATTTTCTTGCAACCTTTCCGTCAAGCATATCTGTAAGACTTGCAACAGCAAATATAATAAGAGCGATAAGATGCTGTGAAAAAGCCATAGCAAGTACAAAGAAAGGTACGAGAATAACTCTGAACAGTGTGAGTTTATTTGCTAAATTCATCCGATTACCTCCCCTAAAAGATTATTGTCGAGGTTATCGGTAATCTTTACCTTTACGAAATCTCCGAGACCGAGCTTCTTTTCACTTGTAAAATACATCATACCGTCGATTTCGGGAGCGTATGAAGCGTCACGGCCGAAGAACATTTCTGAGTAACGGTCATAGCCTTCTACAACAGCTTCTGTTTCTGTTCCGATTTTATCGTTACAGTAATCGCCTACACGAACATCCTGCTGTTCCATAATAATTTCAGCACGGTGTTCCTTTTCAGCGTCAGCAACCTGGTTGGGGAAATCTGCCGCCGGGGTTTCGTCTTCCTGTGAATATGCGAAACAGCCGAGACGTTCGAACTTTACTTCGTGGGCAAATTCAGCAAGCTCAGTAAACTGCTCCTCTGTTTCACCGGGGAAGCCTGTGATAAATGTTGTTCTAAGGGTAATTCCGGGGATTTTTGTACGAAGCTTGTTGATGAGGGCTGTAAGGCTTTCTCTGTCGCCTGTACGGTTCATATCCTTAAGAATATCAGCATTACAATGCTGTAACGGTAAATCCATATACTTACAGATTTTATCCTGCTTTGCGATAGTATCGATAAGCTCGTCAGTTACTCTTTCGGGGTAACAGTAGAGAAGTCTTATCCACTTTACATCAAGCTCACAAAGCTTATTGAGAAGTTCGGGAAGCATAATTTTTCCGTAAAGGTCTTCGCCGTAACGGGTAGTATCCTGTGCTACGAGGATAAGCTCCTTTACGCCGCTTTCTATAAGTCCTTCAGCTTCGGCAACGATATTTTCCATTGTTCTGCTTCTGAAGCGTCCTCTTATTTTCGGAATAGCACAGTAGGTACAGCAGTTATCACATCCGTCAGCTATACGTAAATATGCATAGTGCGGGAGAGTTGACTGCATTCTGTCGCCGTCAAGCTTATGGTCTTCGATATTTCCGAAGTCAATAACTCTTTCGTGTTTTAAAACTCTTTCGATAGTTTCGATAATATCCTGGTTTTTTCCGAGACCTAATACGCCGTCAACCTCGGGGAATTCCTCGTCCATCTGCTGCTGGTATCTCTGAGCGAGACAGCCTGTAACAATGATTTTTTTATTGATGCCGTCATTTTTACGGTTAATAGCTTCAATAATTTCTTCGATTGCTTCTTCCTTTGCACTCTGGATAAAACCACAGGTGTTTATAACAACAACGTCAGCAAGTCCTGCCTCGGGGACGATTTTATAGCCTGCCTTTTCGATTTTAGCAAGCATCATTTCAGCGTCGCACTGGTTTTTCGGACAACCGAGGGAAACTACGCCGACTTTGATTTTTTCTGCCATAAAATAATACCTCTTTATAAGTTAATCTTCATAAAAATCGAAATCTGCTTCTGATTTTACGATAGAAACAGCTTTTTTTATTTCCTCAAAGCCATAGCCTCGTCTTGCGAGAGAGGCCATAACCTTTTGCAGTTCTTTTTTACCTTCGAGACCTTCTATAAAAAGACGGTCATAATATTTTTTCTCTATTATTCCGACGATTTCGGTTATTAAATCATCGGTTGAATACTGCCTAAGGGCCTCGTCCGCCAGCGACGGACCAAGCCCTTTCTGTATCATCATCATTTTTGCACGGGTCTTACCGTACTTCTGTACAAGAATATATTTTCTTGCTAGCTTTTTAGCGTACCGCTCGTCATCGAGAAAGCCGTATTCGCTCATTTTCTCAATAACCGCTTCACAGGTTTCGGGGCTGTAGTTCTTAAGAAGCTTATCACGAAGCTCTTTTTTACTGTAGTCCTTACCGCCGAGAAGATACATAGCACGTTTTTTTGCGGTTTCAAATTCAGCCGACATTATTCATCCATTTCATCGAGAGAAAACTCTTCGAAATCATCATCAGCGGATATTATAACGCTCTTCTTTGCTCTGGATTTTTTGGGAGCGGCCTCTGCCTTAGGTTCTTCAGCAGCGGTAGCGGCAGGAACAGCAGGTGCTGTTGCTGTTACGGAAGTATCGTCATCATCGTCTTCCCCTGTCATTTCGTTATCGATACGCTGTGCGTTAGCCATAACCTTTTCTTCGATTTCGAGACGGATATCTTCGTTTTCCTCGAGGAATTTCTTTGTGTTTTCTCTGCCCTGTCCGATTCGCATATCATTGTAGCTGAACCAGGCACCGGACTTCTTTATGATACCGAGCTCAACGGCATAGTCAACGACCTCGCCCATACGGGAAATACCGTGACCGAATATCATATCGAATTCACAGGTTTTAAAGGGCGGCGCAACCTTATTCTTTATAACCTTACACTTTGTACGTGCACCGATAGTTTCGCCGTCTTCCTTTATAGCTTCGCCCTTTCTTACTTCAATTCGTACCGAAGAGTAGAACTTAAGAGCACGGCCGCCGGGAGTTGTTTCGGGGTTACCGAACATAATACCGATTTTTTCACGTACCTGGTTGATAAAGATAGCGATAGTATTTGATTTAGCGATAACAGCAGTAAGCTTTTTCATAGCTGCCGACATAAGTCTTGCCTGTACGCCTACGAAGCTGTCGCCCATTTCGCCGTCAATTTCTGCCTTTGTTACCATAGCGGCAACGGAGTCGAGAACGATTATATCGATTGCTCCCGAACGAACAAGCTCTTCCATAATACTTAATGCCTGTTCACCTGTATCGGGCTGGGACACGATAAGGTTATCGATATCTACGCCGAGAGCCTTTGCATAAACAGGGTCGAGAGCGTGTTCAACGTCAACGAAAGCGGCAATACCGCCTTTTTTCTGTGCTTCTGCAATAGCGTGGAGAGTAACGGTAGTTTTACCGCCGGATTCCGGCCCGAAGATTTCGATAATTCTTCCCTTAGGAAGACCGCCTATACCGAGAGCCATATCGAGACCGATAGAGCCTGTGGGGCTTGCTTCAACGTTAAGGCTCGATCTTTCGCCCATTCTCATAACCGCACCCGCACCGAACTGTTTTTCAATCTGTGCGATAGCGGCGTTTAATGCTTTTAATTTTTCCTCGGGGGTAACAGGTTTTTCGAGGGTTTTCTTTGCGGAACTGCTTTTTGCCATTTTATTACCTTTCCTTTCGGTTGTTTTTTTATCTTACGAACTCATTATACGGTTTAATTTGTACTATAAGCTGTACAGGAACTACTGCATTATCTCAGCAAAAATATCATCTATCATATTTCTTAGGGTCGTTACATTTATCGGCTTTTCAATAAACGCTTTCGCACCGAGAAGATTAGCCTTTTCCCGTGCTTCCGAATCCGAAATGCCTGTTAAGAAAACGATAGGGAACGATGCTGTTTCTTCGCTCTTTTTAAGCTCCTCCGCAAAGGCAAGACCATCCTTTTCCGGCATAAGTATGTCGAGAAGAATAAGCGACGGCTTTTTTCTTTCAAGAAAATGTTCAGCAAGCTTTGCTGATTTTGCGAGAGCGAGAGTATAGTTTTGCTGAAGTGCCGCTGAAATGAGCATAAGGTTTGACGGCTCATCGTCAACAGCAAGAATAAGCGGTTTATCCTGCATAGTATTAAATTTCCTCCTCCAGAATCTTTTTCGATATAGCGATAGCTTCTTCAAACTCGAAGCCGTTGATTGCTATACTGAGTTTTTGTATCTGTTTATCTGTTTTTTCGCCGAAGGCTGATTTCTCTAATATATCTATAGCCTTTGCCGCACGGCTGTAATCCATATCTTCGGCGGCATCGATTATTAAAGCGAGATTTTCCTTTAAAACGGAAGTATCCCAAAGTTCTGTTTTTACGACAGGGGCATCGTCAGTAATCTTAAGTGCGGTTTCGGAAAAAGCGTTGAATTCGTCTATAAAGCCCTTGTGGTGTTGGTTTATAAAATCAATATCATTGCGTTTTCCGGCAAGCTCAAGCTCATAAGCCTTAGCCCCGAGGTCGTCCATACCGATATTTCGTAAGGCTCCCTTTATACCGTGTACATGTATTGTATATCCCGAAAGGTCATTTTTCTCTAAAGCGGAGACCATATTCTTAACGGATTTCGAGGTAGCGGCTGAGCGGAGTATGTCCTTTAAAAAGTCAATATCATCAGCACATTGTCTTAGTGCAATATCTATATTGAGACCCTTTATTTCCGAAAGCATAGCCTTAAAGTCGGATTTCGGCTCGTTATCCTGCTTTTCGGTTGAGTCATCCTTTTTGATCTGCTTTTCTTCGGGTATGTATTTTGTTAAAATACGGTTAAGCTCGTTCATTTCTATAGGCTTTCCGATAAAATCATCAAGCCCCGATTCTCTGAAAAGCTCTGCCGCACCGCTTATAACGTTTGCGGTAAGTGCAACGATTGCAAGCTTAGAATACTTTCCGCCTAAGCTTCTTATAGCCTGTGTCGTCTCAATACCGTCGAGTTCGGGCATCATATGATCCATAAATACTATATCGTAGTCCTTCTGCTGAACCATTCTTAAAGCCTGGATGCCGCTTTCCGCCGTATCGGTCTCAACCGAGTAAATGGAGATAAGGCGTTTTGCTACAAGAAGGTTTGTTGCATTGTCATCAACAACAAGTATCTTTGCTTCGGGAGCGGAGAATTTACGGTTTGTGATGTTGGGCTTTGCCTCTGTTACAGTAAAGCTGTCGGAGAAAATAGATAAAAGTGTAATTATTGTAACGGGGCGGTATATCTTTCTTACATCCGGACAGCAATCGGAAAGACGTACGCCCGGATCGGTAATAACGGTAATTGAGTCACAGAATTCGGATAAAATCTGTCTGTTTGGCAGACATTCTTCGTAATCGGAAATAATGTGGCTGTATGCTCTGAGCTGGCTCTGTGAAAAAGATGCAAGTGATTGTACAGGCGTAAAGCCCAGTTCTAAAGATTTCATCTGTTCTGATACAGCCTTAAGCTGTTCCTTGTCCTTTATACAGAGAAGGATGTTCTTTTTCTCGCTGTCCTTTATCTGTATGCAGCGGCTGTTATCCTTGACCGCCTGAGGGATTTCGAAACCGAAGGTGCTTCCCTTTCCGTAAACGCTTTCGACGATAATCTTACCGCCCATCATTTCCGCAAGGGATTTACAGATTGCAAGACCGAGGCCTGTGCCTTCGATATTGCGGTTGCGTTTTGTATCAGCACGTTCAAATGCGTTGAAAAGACGTTTTATGTCATTTTCTCTTATGCCGATACCTGTATCCTTTACATAACAGCAAAGAACAACATTATCGCCCGAGGTCTTTTTTGCGGTTACATTGATAGTGATGCTTCCCTTTCGGGTATATTTTACGGCATTGGTAACGAGATTAAGGATAATCTGTTTAATTCGTCTCTCGTCGCCGGAAAGCAAAGCCGGTACATCGGGAGAGATACAGGTTATAAGCTGTACAGGGCTGTTGGCGATTCTTATTGTTGTTATGTTACAGATATCATTCATAATGGAAAGAATGCTGTAATCGGTAATAAGAAGCTCGGTTTTACCCGATTCGATTTTCGAGAAATCGAGAATATCGTTTATTATGTTCAACAGGTTTGTACCTGCATTACGTATATTTCCGAGATACTCTCTTACCTGTGGAGAGACATCCTCTCTCAGTGCAAGCTCTACCATACCCATTATCGAGTTCATAGGAGTACGTATTTCGTGGCTTGTATTAGCGAGGAATTCGGTTTTAACCTTTGCTGCCGCTTCGGCTTCGGAACGTTTTGTCTCTACTATCTGGAGGAGGGTCTTGTTGTTGCGGTTTTTCTGCTGTGCGAAAAGGAACAGCTGTTTATCACGCTGAACAAGGCTTGTAAGAGCGAAGTGTGCCGCTAAAATACAGCAAGGAATTATTATAAGCTCAACAGGACTGCTGATGCTGTATTCGAAAATAGGGCTGTCATAATTTATGAGACTGCATACAGCGGCAAGGATAATCCCAATTATAGAGTCGATAAGTATAAGCTTCTCATCTCTGAACATAGCTGTAAGCGAGAGGGAAGCAACATAGATAAGAAGCGGAATTGTAAATGTTCCAGAAAACGCTGAATACAGGGCACATAAGCCTGCAGCGGAAATTGCGAACCAGTATTCATAGACCTTTCGGGGTATCTTTTTTACGAAATAGAAGACTGAACCGATAATAAGAACTCCCGGATAGAAAAGCGATACATATAGCGGAAAATCTATAGATACGCTTAAAATAAACATAAAAATAAGATATGCAAAGGAAAGAAGATAACTGCTTCTTGCGGCGTGTCGTCTTACCCTTGCGGTATCCTTGTCCTTGTTGTATGTATCGGAAACATTTTTCATTTTATCAGCCTCCGTTCGTTTTCTTTAAAAAAAGACTTGACTAAAAGCTTTGTTTTTGATAAGCTATATAAAAGAATTGTTTTTTTAATCTTAAAATTAATTATACCATATTTAAAGTAAAAATACAACAGTTTTTATTATTTTTCGGAGAAGGGAGAAGCGGTTATGAAGCATATTTTTATAGTTAATCCTATTGCCGGAAATACAGATAAATCGGAAGAAATAAGAACCGAGATAATACAGCTCAGCAAGGAGCTTTCCATAGAGACATTGTTCTTTATTGTCGAATACGAGGGCCACGAGGAATACATAACCGAAAAGGTATGCGACGCATTCAGAGGCGAAAAGATAAGAATATATGCCTGTAGCGGTTCGGGAACCTTCCAGCGTATTCTTGACGCAATAAAGCCTTTTAAGGATGTTGAAATAGCCTGTTATCCCTGTGGTTTTACGAATGACCTGTTAAAATGCTTTAAGGACAGCGAGCCCTTTTATAAGCTCCGTAATATTGTGGAGGGCGTTCCGCTCTGTCTTGATATGGCGGAGTTTGACGGAAAACGGTTCTGTAATGCCCTTTCAATCGGAATGACTGCCCGTGTTATCGGAGATATCGACAGCTATTCCTTTATCACAAAATTCAACCGTAATTTCCCTTACTGGTTTTCTTCTATCGTTGACGTCCTTACAAAACACGCTATCGGATATGACATAGATATAGACGGCGTTGATTACAGCGGCGAGTATCTTCTTGTAAGTGCCTTTAACGGCTGGGTATATGGCGGTAATATTTCTCCCGCTAAAAACGCAAAGCCCAATGACGGATATCTCGATTTCGTTATGTTCAAGCAGGTCAAGACCTTTGAAGCGGCAATGTGTACGAAGGCCTTCTGTGCAGGTGACGCTGAATGGTTAGGCGACAGGATGATTATTGTACGGGGAAGAAAAATGAGATTCAGCCGTAAGGACGGACACGATATGGTCTGTAACATAGACGGCGAGTTCTATAAAACATCAGGAACATCCGAAATCAGCATAAAAACCAACGGACTTAAGCTAATTGTTCCGAAGGATACAGAGTTTAAATAAAAAAGAAATGACGCGGTTTTTGTTCCGCGTCATTTTTTCGTATATTAAAGAGTAAATTTACCGCTTTCCTGTGTCTTTCTCCAATCGATAAATTCTTCATAAGTACCGATTTTGTCGTAACAGCCATGTTCCTTGATTTCGATAATTCTGTTTGCAACGGTCTGAACGATTTCGTGGTCGTGGGAAGCGAAGAGAACGTTGCCCTTGAAGTCGCGTAAGCCGTTGTTTACAGCGGTAATGCTTTCGAGGTCGAGGTGGTTGGTGGGTCTGTCGAGAATGAGGCAGTTGGACTGGAAGAGCATCATTCTTGAGAACATACAGCGAACCTTTTCACCACCGGAGAGAACATTTACAGGCTTAAAGATATCATCGCCCGAGAATAACATTCTTCCGAGGAAGCCTCTTAAATATGTTTCGGTAACATCGCTCGAATACTGTCTTATCCAGTCGAGAATTGACATTGTACAGCCGGCGAAGAAATGGTCGGAGTCGATAGGGAAATAGCTTTGTGTAATGGTGCTTCCCCATTTGAATGAACCTTCGTCGGGCTCAATTTCTTCCATAAGGATTTTAAAGAGAGTTGTAATAGCGATTTCGCTTTCGCCGAGGAACGCAATCTTATCGCCCTTGCCTACGGTAAAGGAAACGTTATCGAGAACCTTTACGCCGTCAACAGTCTTGGAAATTCCGCTGACCTGTAAGATATCCTTTCCTGCTTCTCTTTCCATATCGAAGCCGATAAAGGGATAACGTCTGCTGGATGCGGGCATTTCTTCAACAGTAAGCTTATCGAGAAGCTTACGTCTTGAGGTAGCCTGTTTTGATTTTGATTTGTTAGCAGAGAAACGCTGGATAAACATCTGGAGTTCCTTGATTTTTTCCTCGTTCTTCTTGTTCTGCTGTTTTATCATACGCTGGATAAGCTGTGAAGACTCGTACCAGAATTCATAGTTGCCCACATACATCTTTATCTTGTTATAGTCGATATCTACGATATGTGTACATACGTTATTGAGGAAGTGACGGTCGTGGGATACTACGATAACGGAACCGAAGTATTCAGCGAGGAAGTCTTCGAGCCATGCGATAGCGTCAATATCGAGGTGGTTTGTAGGCTCGTCCATAAGGATAATATCGGGGTTTCCGAAAAGAGCCTGTGCTAAAAGGACCTTAACCTTTTCATTACCGGAAAGGCTTCCCATAGAGCTGTACATAATGCTTTCGTCGAGACCGAGACCCTGGATAAGCTTAGAAGCGTCGCTTTCTGCTTCCCAGCCGTTAAGCTCAGCAAATTCAGCCTCTAACTCGCTTGCCTTATTGCCGTCCTCTTCGGTAAAGTCTTCCTTAGCGTAAAGAGCGTCCTTTTCCTGCATAACCTCGTAAAGACGCTTATTACCCATAATAACTGTCTCCTGGACAGTATATTCGTCGAATTCGAAGTGGTCCTGTTTCAAAACGGACATTCTTAAATCCTTAGGGATAGAAACGGAACCTGTTGTAGGTTCGAGCTCACTGCTTAATATTTTGAGGAATGTGGACTTACCTGCACCGTTTGCACCGATAACGCCGTAGCAGTTGCCGGGGGTAAATAAAAGGTCAACGTCTTTAAAAAGAGTAGAACCGCCGAACTGTAAGCTTAAATCTGATACTGTAATCATTATATAAATTCCCTTTCTTTTGTATTTTGTCACAATCATTAAATAGTATATCATATCCTAAAGCGGAAATCAAACGATTTATTTCACAAAACCTCTGTGATTATGCGGTTTTCTCTTGTTGATTATGCCCTTTTTACTGCTTTGTATAATGGTCAGCGGTTGATTTTATTACAGACTTATGGTATATTTTAACGGAAAGGAGTAGAAATATGCGTTTTTTTAGGCTTATATTTGATTTTATTGCAATTTGCGGTTTATCCAATGTTGCTTTACTGTATTTCAATCATATACCATTGTTTTTCTCGCTTCCGATAACGATATTTCTTTGCATAGCAAATCTCGTTGTAAATATAATTCCCGGCAGTTATAAGACCCGCTCGAAGCGTTGCAGAGTGCTTGGCGGAGGAATAGACCTTCTTATTGTTTTTATGTATGCGACTATTGCCGATATAGTAATAGCGGTAAATATGCTTTTATTCGGAGGATACGAGTTCTGGCAGTACGTTGTTCACGGAATAATTGCATTTTTGGTATGCGGTACAGCCTTCTGGAACGGAATTATACGGTGTTACACCACTTCCGCACAGCTCGGTATAAAGCTACGGGTTTTGGGGGCGGTTTTCGGAATGGTTCCGATAGTGAATATTGTGTTTCTTGTAATAATTATCTCAACAGCACGCAAGGAAGTAATTTATGAAATGAAGCACGACGCTATCGAGGAAGGCCGTAAGGGACAGAATATCTGTGCCACAAAATATCCTGTGCTTCTGGTTCACGGCGTGTTTTTCCGTGACAGAAAAAGCTTCAACTACTGGGGAAGAATTCCCTCTGCACTTACTCTTAACGGTGCGACAATCTTCTACGGCAACCAGCAGTCAGCTCTTTCGGTAAAGGACAGTGCTATGGAGCTGTCCGAAAGAATAAAGGAGATTATCCGTGAAACAGGGGCGGAAAAGGTAAATATAATCGCCCATTCGAAAGGAGGACTTGACGCAAGGTATGCGATTTCAAGGCTGGGCTGTGATAAATATACCGCAACTCTTACTACAATAAATACGCCTCATCGCGGCTGTATCTTTGTCGATAATATCTTTAAACAGATTAACGATGACGCACGAAATACAATGGCTTCTGCCTATAACACGATGGCAAAGACTACAGGCGACACAAATCCCGACTTCCTCTCGGCCGTAAGCGATTTAAGGCACAGCGTATGCGAGGAATTCAACAAAAACGTTCCCGACTGTGATGGAGTTATATACAGAAGCGTAGGCTCGTCCGCAAGCAAAACCAGCCAGACCCGTTTTCCTATGTCTGTGTTCTTCCCTTTTGTGAGCCGTACCGAGGGCGAAAACGACGGGCTTGTGTCGGTTGAAGCTATGAAATGGGGCGAAAGCTTTAAGCTTATAAGGGTAAAGGGCGAAAGAGGGGTATCCCACGCTGATGTCATCGACCTTAATAAGGACAATATCGACGGCTTTGATGTCCGAGAGTTTTATGTAAGCCTTGTGGCTGAACTTAAAAAAGAAGGCTTTTAGTACTTGAAAATAAAGCCGTAATCGTGTATAATGAAACTATATTGTGAAAAGAAAGGAAATTTAACTATGAGAGCACTTCCCGTTGAAGGAATGAAGGACTATCTCCCCAAGGAAATGGCCCTTCGTGACGAACTTATCAATAAAATCGTAAAAACCTATAAGGAAAACGGCTTCCGCCGTATTTCAACACCTGCTGTTGAAAGTATTGAAAACCTCGATAACAGCGACGGCGGTGAAAACTTAAAGCTTATTTACCGTATTGCGAAAAGAGGCGAAAAGCTCGATAAGGCTGTTGCAAGCGGTGACCCTGCAAATCTTTGCGACCTTGGTCTTCGCTATGACCTTACTCTTCCTCTCGCCCGTTACTATACCGCACACGCAAACGACCTCCCTACTCCCTTCAAGTGTATCCAGGTTGACCGTGTATATCGTGCTGAACGTCCCCAGAAAGGAAGAATGAGAGAATTTATCCAGTGTGATATTGATATTCTCGGAAGCGAAAGCACAAATAACGAAGTAGAGCTTATGTCTGTAACAGCAGAAGCCTTACAGAATATCGGCATAAAATCATTCAGAATTATCGTAAACCACAGAGCGGTTATCCGTGCTGTTATTCTCCACTGTGGTTTTTCCGAAGAACAGGTTAATTCTGTATGCATTACTATCGACAAGCTCGATAAAATCGGCACAGACGGAGTAAAAGAGGAGCTTTTAGGAAAGGAATTTTCTGCTGACGCAACCGAAAAGCTTATGACCCTCCTCGGTTCAAAGGAAATTACTCTCGCACAGCTTGAAGAATACGGTGCAGGAGAGCCTGCAAAGGAGCTCTTCAACGTTATTGAACAGGCTAAGAAGATTGCAGACGGAGCTTATGATATTGTTTTTGATATAACTCTCGTAAGAGGTCAGGGATATTATACAGGCACAGTTTTTGAGGTATCCTGTGATGAATTCGGCGGTACAGTAGCCGGAGGCGGACGCTATGACGGACTTATCGGAAGATTTTCCGGCAAGGATGTTCCTGCTGTAGGTTTCTCTATCGGCTTCGAACGTATTTTCTCCGTTCTTTCCGACAGAGGCACAGTTACCGACGGAAGAAAGAGAGTTGCGGTTCTTTATAACGAAGAAAACTTTGCTGACGCTTATACTTATGCAAAGACCTTACACGATGAATATGATGTAAATCTTGTTATTGCAAAGAAAAAAATCGGCAAGCAGTTCGGTCAGCTCGAACAGCAGGGCTATGAAGCGGCTGTTGTATTCGATAACGATAAGGAATGGAAAGAGCTTGGCAAAAAGGCTGAATAAAGGAGCAGGAGAACGATAATGCCAGAAGAACTTATAACCTCAGCGGTTTGCCCGGGTTGCGGTGCACCGCTTAAGCCTGTTGATGAAAAGGGTAATATGCTTTGTGAATTCTGTGGAGCTGTCTCCCTCGACAACAGACATACCTTTAAGCACGTAAGCCACGATTTTGAAAAGGACTTAAGCTTCCATCTCCGTAATGCCCAGGCTCTTATAGACGCCGACGCACTTTCTGCCTATCATAGTCTTATAAGAGAATATGGCGCTGATTACCGTGTATGGTGGGGGATGATAGTAAGCAAGACCTTTAATTTTACCCGTGCAGATATAACAGAACCGGATTACAGAGCGGTTGAAGAATATCACGTTACGGCAATGAAGAGTATGCCGGAAGCGGTAAAAAAAGAAAACGAAGCCCTTTACCAGAAATGGAGAGCTTCGGTTTTTGAATACAACGACGCTCTTGCGGCAGCTTACAGACGCCATAAGATAGGCAGAGCAATTATAACATTATCCTTCTGGGCGGTTGTTGTTGCTTTTTTAGTATTCTTCCATAATTTTTCCAAGCATCTTGTTGTTGAGTATGTCAATGACGGACTTTTAGCAATCGGTTATGCTATGCTTAGCATTGCGGTATTTACGCTTGTTCTCGGTATAGCCTCAATCATCTGCCGTGTTACATACGCAAATGCACTTATGAATATAACCTCGCTTTGTTGTGCGGTAATAATAATGATAGCTGACAGAGATTTCGCCCAGGGCTTTGAGGCGATTGCAGGATATTTGGCAGAACATATCTTTGAAACGATAGTAATGTTCCTTGCTTTTCAGCTTTCAACCCTTATTTCAAGAATTCCTGCAAAAATCTCAAAAGACAGAGGATAAAAAAGGCACCCTTTAGGGTGATGACCATATAGAAGTATTCAAAAACACTAATGGTTATTGTCTAAACGGTGGCTAATGAAACAAACAGAGCAGTATCGCTTAATGCGGTACTGCTCTTGCTTTTATATATTATTTTGATGCATCTCCCAGAAATTTTTTCAGTTTTACCAAAAAGCTTTTTGAAACCGGCTTGATGATTATTCCGACAAAAACTGCGGCTATAACAGTTCCTTCTCTTACGCCGAGAAGCTCTCCACGTGCAATCAGGGAAATGAGTGCGGCAATTACTACAA
>JAGANY010000028.1 GCA_017624025.1 Ruminiclostridium sp.
ACAGTACAGCCTGATAATGCGGCTACAAGAGGCAAAATCAAGGAAATTCACTATTTAGTTGAAGTTACCGAAGAATAAATCTCACTCATAGGAGGTGTAAACAATGAAGCTTCACGAATTATCTCCTGCAATCGGTTCCACAAAGGAAGTTAAGCGTATCGGCCGTGGTCACGGTTCCGGTAACGGTAAGACAGCAGGTAAAGGTCATAAAGGTCAGTGGGCACGTTCCGGCGGCGGTGTTAGACCCGGCTTCGAAGGCGGTCAGACAGCTCTCGCAAGACGTATGCCTAAGCGTGGATTCAACAACATCTTCGCTACCGAATATGCAATCGTAAATGTTTCTGATTTAGAAGCACGTTTTGAAAACGGTGCTGTTATCGACGAAGCTGCTTTAGTTGAAAGCGGTTTAGTTAAGAAGGTACTTGATGGTATCAAGGTACTTGGTAACGGCGAAATCACTAAGAGCTTTACAGTTAAGGCTGCAAAGTTCACTGCAGCTGCTGCTGAAAAAATTGAAAAAGCAGGTGGAAAGGCAGAGGTGATCTAATGTTTGAAGTTTTTCGAAATGCGTGGAAAGTCGCAGAGTTAAGAAGAAAGATTTTATACACATTACTCATCATCGTCATTTTCCGTCTTGGTTCAAGCATTTTCGTACCGTTCCTCGACAGTAACGTTATTTCCGAAATGCTTGGCAGCGGCGAGGTTGCTCTTCTCTCCTATCTTGATACAATGACAGGTGGAGCACTTAGTCAGGGCACCCTGTTAGCAATGTCGATTACCCCGTATATCAACGCTTCAATCATTATTCAGCTTCTCACAGTTGCTATCCCTTACCTCGAGCGTTTAAGCAAAGAGGGAGACGAGGGTAGAAAAAAGATCAACAAAATTACAAAGTTCACTTCGCTCGGTCTCGCTTTATTCCAGGCTACAGCTTTCTACTTCTCTTTAAGAAGCTACGGTGCTGTTGCTTATACAAGCGGATTTGACGGAGTACTCGCAGCAATCACAATTATTGCCTGCTTCGTAGCCGGAGCCTCGCTCATTATCTGGCTCGGCGATCAGATCAACGAAAAGGGTATCGGTAACGGTATCTCTATGATCCTTTTCGCAGGTATCGTTGCAAGAGGTCCTTCCTCTGTGTACAGCCTTATCATGTCTATGAAGGACGATATGAAGAACGCTATTCTCGTTCCGATTATCCTTCTTATCTTCGTAGCTATGATTGCTCTCGTAGTACTCATGACAAATGCTGAAAGAAGAATTCCCGTTCAGTATGCGAAGAGAGTTGTAGGAAGAAAAATGTATGGCGGTCAGTCCACTCATATTCCGATTAAAGTAGCTATGGCGGGCGTTATGCCTATCATCTTCGCTATGTCGGTTATGAGCTTACCTCAGACAATCTGTTATTTCTTCGGAATTAAGGGTGATTACACAAGCGGCCACGATTTCTGGGAAGGTTTCGTAAGACTCTTCAGCCCCAGTAGCTGGTTATACGCTGTACTTTATTTCGTTCTTATTATTGCATTCAACTACTTCTATATTGCAATCCAGTATAACCCTGTTGAAATTGCCAATAATCTTAAGAAGAATAACGGTGCAATCCCCGGTATAAGACCCGGCAGACCTACATCCGACTTTATTTACAATTCACTCTCGAAGATTTCTCTTATCGGTGCTCTCTTCTTAGCATTTATTGCTATTTTCCCGATTATATTCCAGAATATCGCTAAAATCAACATAGCTCTCGGCGGTACAACAATGCTCATCGTTGTTGGTGTAGCACTCGAAACCGTACGTTCACTCGAAAGCCAGATGATGATGCGTCATCATAAGGGCTTCCTGGAATAAGACTGATTTTGGAAAAGGAACGGCAGTAATTGACTGCTGATTCCTTACGCCAAAACCGCTGACACAATAAGGAGTTAATTATGAACTTAATATTTTTAGGAGCTCCCGGTGCAGGAAAGGGAACACAGGCTGAAATCGTATGCGAAAAGCTCGGTATCCCCGCTATTTCTACCGGTAATATGTTAAGAGAAGCTGTTAAAAACGGCACACCTGCTGGTTTAGCAGCAAAGGAGCGTATGGATAAGGGTGACCTTGTTCCCGACGAAATCGTAATCGGTATCTTAAAGGACAGAATCGCAATGGATGATGCTAAGAACGGCTTCATTCTCGACGGTTTCCCCCGTACAGTTGCTCAGGCAGAAGCACTCGACGCTATGGGCGTTCAGATTGATAAGGTAATCGAGATCTATGTTCCCGATGAAGCAATCTGTGCAAGACTTTCCGGCAGAAGAGTATGCGAAGGCTGTGGTAACTCTTACCACGTTGATTTTAAGCCTACAAAGGTTGACGGCGTTTGCGACGCTTGCGGCGCAAAGGTTGTTCAGAGAGTTGACGATAAGCCCGAAACTGTTCTTTCAAGACTTGCAACATATCAGGAAAAGACAGCTCCCCTCAAGGACTATTACAGTGCTAAGGGCAAGCTCAAGACCGTAGTAGGTCAGGATGAAATTTCTGATACAGCAAAGCTTACATTAGAAGCAATCGAAGGTTAATCAGATGATTCAAGTTAAATCGGCTGACGAGATTACACGTATGATGAAAGCCGGCGAGATTGCTGCACAGGCGTTAGCTTATGCAGGAAGATCGATAAAGCCCGGAATGAGTACGTGGGAACTCGATAAATTGATTCACGATTTTATCGTTTCAAAAGGGGCTCGCCCCTCATCCCTCGGGTATTGCGGATTTACAGGCAGTGCTTGTATCTCCATAAACGAGGAGCTTATACACGGTATCCCTTCAAAGAAAAAAATCATAAAGGACGGCGACATAGTTTCTGTTGACCTTACCGTTGAATATGACGGCTGGAACGGAGATAATGCACGTACATTTATGGTAGGCGAGGTTTCCGACGAAGCCAAGCGTCTTTTAAAGGTAACCGAAGAAGCTCTTTACGAGGGCATAAAGATGGCTGTTGCAGGAAACCGTATCGGTGATATTTCTAACGCTGTACAGACTTACTGTGAAAAAAACGGCTATCACGTTGTAAGAAAATATATCGGTCACGGTATCGGCAGAGATATGCACGAAGACCCCGAGGTTCCGAATTTCGGAAAGCCCGGACGCGGACCGAGACTTGTTCCCGGAATGACGATCTGTATCGAACCAATGATAAATTCGAGCACGTCCGAAGTTATTGTCCTTCCCGATAAGTGGACGGTTGTTGAAGCAAACGGAAACCTTTCCGCACACTTTGAACACACAGTCTGCATCACTAACGGCGAACCGATAATAATGACGCTCGAAAAACACTGAGGTATGGAAATGGACTTTAAAAAGGGTATGGTGGTTATAAGCAAGGCAGGACGCGACAGCGGAAAGCCTCTCGCAGTTATGGAGATAAACGACGGTTTCGTTTATGTCTGTGATGGAAAAGAAAGACCTCTCGAAAATCCTAAGAAGAAGAATCCAAAACATCTCGGAAAAACAAGTAAAACGATAGATCTTGAAAATATTACAAACAGGAAATTACGAACGGTTCTAAGAGAACACATCGCCGAGGAGAGTGAGTAACTTGTCTAAAGAAGATGTAATTGAAGTAGAAGGTACAATACTCGAAGCATTACCTAATGCAACATTCAGAGTAGAATTACCTAACGGTCACAAAATACTGGCTCATGTAAGCGGTAAACTGAGAATGAACTTTATCAGAATACTGCCCGGTGATAAGGTAACAGTTGAAATGTCCCCCTACGATCTCGAAAAGGGACGTATCACCTGGAGAGCCAAGTAAATAACCTAAAGGAGGGTTATAACAAATGAAAGTAAGACCTTCAGTAAAGCCTATGTGCGATAAGTGCAAGGTAATTAAGCGTAAGGGTAAGATTATGGTTATTTGCCAGGACCCTAAGCATAAGCAGAGACAGGGCTAATTACCCTAAATTAATACAGGAGGAACAATTATGGCAAGAATTGCTGGTGTGGATTTACCGAAAGATAAGCGTATCGAAATTGGTTTAACATACGTTTTCGGTATCGGCAGAAAGTCCGCAAATGATATTCTCGCAAAGGCAGGTATCAATCCTGATACAAGAGTAAAGGATTTAACAGACGAAGAAGAAGCTAAGATCCGTGAAGTTATCGACGCTGAATACACAGTAGAAGGTGACTTAAGACGTGAAGTAGCTCTTAACATCAAGCGTCTCGTTGAAATCAACTGCTACCGTGGAACCCATCATAGAAAGGGTCTTCCCTGCCGCGGTCAGAGAACAAAGACAAACGCAAGAACACGCAAGGGTCCTAAGAAGACTATTGCTAACAAGAAGAAGTAATTAAGGAGGTAACGAAATGGCACAGGCTAAGAACGGCAAGAAGCCCGTTATCCGCAGACGTCGTGAACGTAAGAACATTGAAAACGGTTCTGCACATATCCAGTCTACATTCAACAATACAATCGTTACAATCACAGACCTCCAGGGTAATGCTTTA
>JAGANY010000001.1 GCA_017624025.1 Ruminiclostridium sp.
CCAATAGGATTAATCCTATTGGTCTTAATTTTTATACTGAAAGTTTTCGGAAGGGAGCTCGAGGGAAAGCCCTTTTTCAAAAGGGTTTCCCTCGTTAATACTCATAAATATTTTTGTAAGAACAACGCCCTTAGTGCTGAGGTTTACTCAGAACGTGAAGTTCATCGGGCCCTTAGGTGCGGATGGCTCTGCCGGTGCTGAATCAGACGGCTTCTGTGCAGGCTGGGGAGCAGGCTGTACCGGAGGTGCAGGGGGTGCAGGGGGTACAGGCGGTGTCGGAGGTACGGGACGTACAGGCGGTGTCGGAGGTACGGGACGTACAGGGGCCGACTGCTGAACAGGAGCAACGGGCGGTACAGGTCTCGGAGGAGTTGAGGGCATAGACATAGGCTGAACGGGAGGGGGTGTGCTTTCTGTTCCGGGGATACGGTTAAAGAAAGGTCTCTGTGGCTCCGGTTCAGGCTTTACAGCGTCTTCCATCTCGTACATATTTATAAGCTCAACGGTCTTTAAGCTGGGCTTTACGGTAACTGCCTCGTCTTCAATAACAGCGTCGGGATCGTTTGCCGTAATCTCTGTTACGGGTCTTTCGCCCTGACCGTAGTAAGCACCTGCTCCGTGCTTACGGAGATAGTGCTTATCGAGAAGAGTCTGCTGAATATGTGTAAGACCGAACTCAAAACGCATATTGTATATTGCCATTTCAGCTACTTCTTCGAGCACAACAGCATTTTCAACGGATTTAGCGGGGGAGCTTCCCCAGGTAAAAGGGCCGTGAGACGCAACGAGACAAGCGGGAATATCAGAAGCCTTTATTCTTCTCTGTGCGAAGGTATCAGCTATATGGAAGCCTGTCTGCTTTTCGTATTCGCCGTTTATCTGTTCATCAGCCATAGGTAATGTACAGGGAATATCGCCGTAAAAATAATCTGCATGAGTTGTGCCGTAAGCAGGAATATCAAGACCTGCCTGTGCCCATATTGTCGCAAATTTCGAATGGGTGTGGGTAACACCGTTTATATCATCAAAGGCCTGGTAAAGAGCGATATGTGTAGGAGTGTCTGTAGAAGGATTGAGCTCGCCCTCAACAACCTCTCCACGCATATTTACAACTACCATTTTTTCGGGAGTAAGCTCTTCGTATGCTACACCCGAAGGCTTTATAACAACAAGCATCTGTTCACGGTCAATACCCGAAACATTGCCCCAGGTAAGCTTTACAAGTCCGTATTTCTGAAGCATCATATTGGCTTCATATACTTTTTTTCTTAATTCTTCTAACATATCAATTCTCCCTTTAAGTTAGTACCTTTCATTATATACCATTTTTTGATTTATTACAAGTGATGAACCGAAATTCTATATTTGATATTAAAACGTTTACAGAATTTTGTGCAGTATGCCAAAGTACTATGTTGATAAAAAGTATTCTTTTTTTACCCGTCCGTTTTCATCGAACTCAACGCCCTCGCTTAAAAGAAGCTCTCTTTGCCTGTTACCTCCTCCGAAAGCGAAAGCGGAAGAAACCTCTCCGAAGCGGTTCACAACACGGTGACAGGGTATTTGCAACGGGTCGGGGTTAACGTGCAGGGCATATCCTACCACACGGGACATACGCGGATTTCCAATAAGCCTCGCTACCGTCCCGTAGGTCATTACCTTTCCCTTCGGTATCCGACCCACTACCATATATACTTCCTCGAAAACCGTCATATCCGTCCTTTCAGATGCACGCCCATATCCGCTATAAGCCTGTCGAGAGCCGAAAGGTCTGCTTCGCTGACGGATGCGTCATCATATCTGAGACTGTTGTAGCATTCTGTAACTTCTTTAAGCGTCTCTCCGCATATTTCCCTGCCCTTTTCGTGCTGGACAGTAACGGTATCCGCTCTTTTTATATCGATTTTGCAGAACAAAAGCTGTTTTAAAAGAATGCCGTATCCGATGCGGTATTTTTTTATTGCATCCTTTTCGCTTCTGTACTGTCTCATAAGTGCCGAATAGCTTACACCTTTAGCTTTTTTACGGTCATATCCGATGTCCTCAAAAATATCCACGAACTCGGGTTCGGGCATACTCTTTTCAGTCTCACGCATAAAAAAGCTTATAATTGATTTTATAATATTCTTTATTACTTCCAATATCTGTTTACGGAAACAGATAACAACAGCTATAAGAATAATAAAAAAGATTACATTCCAGAAATCGTTGGTTTCGGGTGCGGTATAGCCGTTTCCCTCCAGGTATTCATCTCCGCCGTCAACAGGTATAAACTCCGAATGACCTCTCATAAGGAAAAGAAACGCTTTAATAAAAAATCCTGCAATCTTCTTAAGCAGAAATACAATTTCGTCAGCAAAAACATAAAGAACAAGCCCTGTGCCTGTAACGCCGAGAACGAGAAGAGCATTAAACGCGGAAAGCTCCTTAGGAAGCATAGTCCTTGTTTCACGGCGTCGGTTAGCCTTATCGTATATCTCGCTCTGGTTTATAAGAAGTGCCACAAGACACATTTCTACCATAAACACAACGATGACCGCTGTCTGTACAGGCTCCTTGAGCTCTTTTTCACAAACCATTCCGTAAACGATATAGGATATAAGGGTTACGACAATGTACAAACCGAACATATATACAGGGAAAATATCCGCATAATGCTTACGGCTCGCACGAACTCCTAAAAAGTACCACAGAACCGAAGAAGCACAAAGAGCAAAGATAATATTTGTGTCTTTTGTCCAGAGAAGCATTATAAGCCCCGAGGCAAAGGAAAATACTCCCGTAAGCCTCATTATTACAGTAAGAACCTTGCGTCTGTAAGCAACATACGCAAAGGCATAGCCTATAAGGAATAAAACGGCAAAACCGCCGTAATATCCGAGCATACGCAAAGGGCTTATATTTTCAAAGGATACTACATCATTCGTTAACACAAAAGGGAACGTAATAAGACCGAAAGCAACTACCGCAAGAAGCTTAAGAAATTTAGACCTCATTACTATCCCTCCTTTTTAATCCTTTAAAAATACGAAACGATGAATACGTCCTACTTTTATGACCTCGAAATCACAGACAGGCTCTTCGTTGCAGTAAAAGATAACCGTCCTGCCCTTGAATTTCTGCTCACGGGCAAATTCAAGCATCCGTAAGTCAATATATGTTGTTATAACGATAATATCGGTAATATCCCCGAACTCTGTTTTTTCACAGAAATCGCTGAAATGCATATCACAGGTATTTTCAATCTCCGCCAGCACACGAAGAATTTTTATGTAATCCTCAGGAGCAGTCCCGCCTTCGGCAATAATACCGCCGGAGCCGTTTGTACCGAAGGATACGGCTATACCCTTTTCCAAATACATATCCAGCATAAATGCCGCCGCTTTTATCATAGTCTCCGTATCGGCTATCACAGGCGGACGGGGGTCGCCTTCCGGAACCTTTTCGAGATTTAAAAGCACAGCCACACGGTTGACGGTAGAAAACTCGTTGTTGAATACCATCATTTTCCCCTGCTTTGCCGTACTGTTCCAATGGATACGGTTCATAGGCTCTCTGCCTGTATATTCCCTCGAGCTCGAAACGAGAAACGGGTCTTCGCATATAAAACGCCTTGTAATAATTTCTCCGTAAAGCTCGTCTTTAGAAAGCTCGCCCTCGCCTACTTCGTAGGGAGACGGAAGAACACGTATGGTTTTGTTGGTCTTTATGCTTTTTGATACGCTTACAAGTCCCAAAAGGTCGCTTCCGATAACAGACGTACTTTCAAGAATAAATATACCTCGCTTAAGGCAAACAGCCTTTCTTCTTCGGGTACATTTCTGGTAAGGCTTCAACGCAAAAACGCTCGGCACAAATCTTGCATCCGAGCCTCTCGCTGCTGCACTTCCCGTAAATTCGAGCCATCTGCTTGTACTAAGCTCAGTTTTAAGCCAGGGTACAGGAAGCCACTTGTTGTTTATGACCTCTTCGACGATTTCGATAGTATCGCCCTCAAATGCCTCGGTAACGCTGAAATCGACCTTGTATTCAACGCCCTTAAGCACCAGTTTACGATAAAGGAGCTGTTCGCCGAAAACGACAGCTCCTACTATGATAAGTATTGCAATAAGTTCCATTAAATCTCTTCCGTAGGTACTGTTACGGTTTCTAAAAGCTCCGCAACGATTTCCTCTGCCGCACTCTTTCTGTCAAGCTTAAGCGAAAGCTCACGGCACATAATTCTGTGAGAAATAACATAAGGTGCTACGACCTTTACACAGTCGGGCGTAACAAAATCCATTCCTCTTACCGCCGCATAAGCCTGTGACATTTTCTTAAGAGCCACAAGACCTCTTGTACTTAAACCGAGACGTATCTTTTCGTGGTTACGGGTAGCGTAGCCGATATCGGAAATATATCCGAGCACAGCGTCATTGACCTTTATATTCGCCGCCTCTTTTTTTGCAGCCTTAAGGTCTTCTCCCGTAAGAACGGAAGAAAGAGACGAAATCGGGTGCGTCTCTCCGATACCCGAAAGTATGTTTATTTCTGTGATACGGTCTGTATATCCTAAGGAAAGACGTATCATAAAGCGGTCAAGCTGTGCTTCGGGTAAGGGATATGTTCCCGAGGTCTCAACAGGGTTCTGTGTCGCAATTACGAAAAAGGTATCGTCAAGTGCGTAGGTCTCGCCGTCAATAGTAGTCTGATGCTCTTCCATACATTCGAGAAGTGCCGACTGGGTACGGGGAGTAGAACGGTTTATTTCGTCCGCTAAAAGAATGTTGGTGAATACAGGGCCTTTTCTTAAAATAAATTCCTGTTCCTTTACGTTAAAGAAATTGATACCTGTTATATCCGAAGGGAGAAGGTCGGGGGTAAACTGGATACGGCGGAAATTACAATCGAGAGATTTCGCAACCGCACGGGCGAGAACCGTTTTACCTGTTCCGGGAACGTCCTCGAGAAGAACGTGCCCCGAACAAAGCAGTGCCGCTGTTACAAGCTCGGTTTCCTTTTCCTTGCCCTTTATGACGAGGGATATATTTTCTTTAAGCTTTTTTGAAAATTCAGCGGCTCTCATTGCCCGTCCTCCGTAGTTTATGTATTATTAAGCGTTATAGTATTTATCGTAGTTTACGAGCTCATCAAGCATCTTCGGAAGCTCGGTATCCATATTTTCATCAGTGAACTGACAGGTTCCTACTGCCTTATGTCCGCCTCCGCCGTACTTGAGCATAAGCTTACCTACGTTTACATTGCTTGTGCGGTTAAGGATAGAATATCCTACTGCAGCCGAACAGCCCTGACCGCCCTTGCCGGATACTATCCAGGCAGAAATATTCTGTTCGGGATAAAGGCTGTATATCATAAAGCGGTTACCTGTATAAATCGGGTCAACGCCTCTTAAGTCTGTGATGATTGTATCGCCCTTTATAACTGTATGTGCGGCTACCATTTCCTTGAAAAGCTGAGCCTGTTCGTTGTAAACTTCTATACGCTCCTTTATGTCGGGCATATCGAGAATTTCCTGTGTTGTCATTGTACGGCAGCATACAAGAAGCTTCTCCATAAGCTGATAGTTGCTTATTGTAAAGTTTCTGAAACGTCCTAAGCCTGTACGGGGGTCCATAAGGAAGCCTACTAAAATCCAGCCCTGGGGATTGAGAATTTCATCAATGGTAAGATTACCGCTGTCAACCTTATCTACTGCTTCCATAAGGTCGTCGAACTGGGGAAATTTTTCCTTTCCGCCGTAATATTCATAAATAATACGTGCACAGCTGGGAGTAATACGGCTTTCGCCCTTATACTTGCCCTCGAGCTGATTGCGTTCATATTCGCTGGAGTGATGGTCGAACCAAAGTCCACAGCCTTCAGCAAAGGGAACGTTTGCGAGAACGTCATTTTCGGTTACGGGTACAAGACCGTCCTGGATATCCTTGGGATGCTTGAAGGTATAGGAATCGATAATGCCTGCTTCGAGAAGCAAAGCTCCGCAAGCAAGTCCGTCGAAATCAGAACGTGTAATTAAATTCATCATAATTTTGTACCTTTCCTTTCAAAAAAGCAGTTTTTACGAAGCTTATGCTTCGCCCTGCAAAAATCTATTACAATTATACCAAAAAAAATTAAATTTTGCAATATATTTTTATAAAAATAATGAAATTTTTGAAATAAATCTACCTAATCCGCTTCTGTTTTCCATATATTTGCGGTAAACAACAGACGTAAATTTATAAACCGACGCCCTTTCCTCCTCGGTAACAGGCGAAATCTCGGGATTGCCGAATTCGGTCTTAGAAAATACCTCGATAACGTCCATCATAAACACGTTGCTTCCCTTAAGGAATATAGAAGCGTCAACACGCTGTGCGAAATCGGGCATCATTTCACAGCCCGGAGATAAGCCCTCTTTTTCGAGAATGAACATACAGAATTTATACATTTCCGAAACCGCACGGCTCGGAGCTTTCTTTCTGAAACCGCTGAAGGTACGCTTTTCGGCATTGTTTACCTTCTTAACGAAGAGATAGACCGCAATAACTACCGCCGTTACCGCTGTGATTACCGAAAGTATCGTTATTATAAGGGGCAGAATGCTTTCCTTTTCGGGTTCAGCGGGAGTTATGATCTCCTCCCCTTCTCCCGTCATATCGGGAACAATCGTTGTGCTTTCCGCTGAAGAAACGATTTCCGGCGGAAGCCCGGCGTCCTCGCTTAAAGAGCTTTCGACTTCTTCGGGAGCAAAACCGCTTTCCGTATTTAATTCGGATACGGTCGTAAGCTCTGCCTCTGTTGTGCCCTCTGTAGCTTCCACACCGCTAATATATTCGGCATAGCCCGAAACAGAAGCTGTAGGGTCAAAGGGAAGCCAGCCCACGTGGTAGAAATAAACCTCTACCCAGGCGTGAAGGTCTTTCTCTCTTAGGGTGTATTTGTATCCCTCAGCCGTCTTTTCGCCTTCGCCCGAAACAACATAGCCCGTAACATATCTTGCGTTATAGCCAAGCTCACGGAGAGCGAGAACCGTAGCTGTTGCGAAAAGGGCACAGTGGCCTTCCTTCGTGTTGTAAAGGAAATTGCTTAAAACCTCGTTTCCCTCTCCGTTATCGGCAGTAAGGGAGTAGCTGAAATTATCCTTGAAATAACGGCATACACCCTCTACCTCCTCGAGAGAAGAAATGCTTCCGATATATCCGCCTGTGCGAAGCTCCGAAATAAGCTGTTCAACAACAGCAGAGTCAGTTTTTCTGTAGGCTTCCTTTATGTACTGCTCGTAATCGGACAACGCTACACGGTATTCGTCATAATCCCAGCCGGGAACCGTCCAGTTACGGTCAGACATAGCTATTTCCATAAAGAAGCTTCTTAATGCTTCAAAATTCATATCGGGAGTAAGAGCGAGGGTATCTATTGTATTAAAATAACCTCCGCCGTTCATACGGTAAACGGTATCCCCGAAGCTGTCATAATACTCGCTTTCCTTGTAATTAAGGTCAAAGGGAGCGAGAGGATTGAAAACAACATCGGACTTTCGTCTGTATGATACCGAAACCTTCTGGAGCGGTAAAAAGTAATCGGGCATATATCCCACACTGCTGAGCTTCTGACGGGCAATCTGATAGCTTGCTTCTGGATAGAATTCTTCGATTGACTGCCAGTAGCCTGTGCCGTAATTGTTGTATTCATCACGTACCGCCGACCAGTCCGTACCGCTGAATTCGACGCCGATATCACCTCTTAAATATACGGGTATATCGTTACGCTCAAGTACAACGTCAAGTACGGGACGTTCGCTGTCGGAGGGCTTGCTTATGCCGATTCCGCCCGAATTATCGCCGTAGCTTGAATAGCTGAAATAATCGTCTGTCGCACGGCCTGTGCCGAGGCTTATTCCGAAAATCTCCTCGAACTTTTCGCCTATCGAATAGCCGATATCCTTTACCCCCGAAAAAATCTCTTCGTAATCGAAGGTCGTACCCTTCGGGATAATGACAGCCGAAGAAAGCATTATCCCCCCAGTTACTATTATTGCAATAACGGCATTTCCGCTGTATTTCATATATCGGGGAATATCGCTCTTAAGCTTTCTTCCGAGGAAGGAAAAGGCTGTTCTCTTGCGGTAGCTTCTCTCGTTACGGTGAAGAGCGTCATTGGCAATACTGCTTTTACCGAAAACAAGTACTCCGTCCAGCTCATAAGCCATACGTACGGCATAAAGAGCAAAGAAAAAGGCTGTGAAAATTGTAACAGAATGATGATAGCCCGCAATTTCCGAACCGAAAGCTGGTACAACAGGCACTATAAATACAAGAAGTGCATAAAAGGCTCTGAATCTCGTTCTCGAGGACAGCACAAAAAGCATTGCCATCAATACGCCGAGAAGAATAAAGCCTGTAAGAACACCCTCTGCAAGCTCCTCTTCGTAGAAACCGCTTCGGAGCTTTTCGAGAGAGTGGAATGTAAAGCTTTCTGTCTTTAAAAGACGGCTGTGTATTCTTAAAACGAACCAGTCCCAGAAGAAGCTGAGCTTCTCTCTGAGAGAATCGTTCAGTAACAACGCCCCGTATCCGCCGAAGGACAGCAGATATACTGCCCAGGAAGGAAAAACAGAGGCAAGTATATAGAAAACAACAGATACCGACGCTGTTACCGCACAAACCATAACCATATCCGTATCCGCAAGATAAAGGTCAGAAACGGCAAGTATGCCCGAAACCGAAAGACCGCAAACCAGAATAAGCCTTACCAGAAAGAGCCTGGTAAGGCAGGGAGGCTTATTGAAATATGCATCGTGCAGGATAGCACTCTGCTCAGACGGTTTCTTCATATATAAAATTCCTTTTGACTAATCGAGAAGTGCGTTTTCGAGAGACAACGCTATATTTTCGGGGTCAATTTCCGCTACGCTTACCCTGTTATCCCCGTTTACAACGGATAAAAACTCTTCGTCGGGCGTACCCGAGGTAAGAAAAACACGTATGCTTTTTGACCTCGAAAGGCCTTCGGAAAGCATAGCTTTAAGTTCGGAAGCGGAAAGCTCCGGAGCAATTATAAATACAAGCTCGTTATTATAGAACACCTCTTCCGCTCCTCTTAAAAGTGCGGAAGCACCCTCTTTTCTTTCGATAACAGGGAGTATCGAGAAGGTATAATAGAGGTATTCGAAATCTTCTGCTGTTTCGGCCGTTATCGTAACGGCATTTTCCTCGTTCTCGCAATAAACACAGGTAGCACTGCTTCCGTCGCCTATTACCTTTCTTGCAACAGCAAGAGAGGCTTCGAGAACTGCATCAACCTCGCATTCGCCTTCAGTCGTGCCGAAGTTTCTTGTAGAGGTATCTATGAGAAGGGCGATACTGCTGGAAAGATTAAGGTCGGACTGTTTTACCATAAGCTTATCCATTTTTGCGGAAAGCTTCCAATGTACACGGCGGAGCGAATCTCCGTCGGCATATTCTCTGACAGCCGAAAACGTATCGTTTTCGAAAATCGTGGAGCGTGTGCGAAGGCTGTCGTTATCATCGGTGCAAAGTGCATTATTTCGTCCTATCGTAAGTCTTCTGGGAGCAACGACTGTACAGCATACAGGCTCGAACTTTATCTTCATTCCGAAAAGCCCGAGAAAATCGTAGATTTCCGCTCCCGTTATTCCGAGAAGATACTCGCCTCTGTACTTAAGAAAGCCGTTAAAGAGAAATTCCGTTTTACTGAAGGGCATAACGCTTATTATCATAAGCTTATCCGTAATAAGATTGCCATCAGTATCCTGGAAAACGCCTGTAAGCTTCATAGGAGATACAGGGAAAATAAAACGGTTCCTTATAGTTACCGTTACGGAAAAATTACGTAGCTTCGTTGTAAAAATACTTTTAGGCGTAACCTCAAAGGAAAGTGCGAGCCTTTCCATAAGCAGTATAAGAAAGGAGGCAACAGGAAGTAAAAGCACAGTCACAAGAAGCACAAGCGTAAGCTTGCTCTCGTAAGCGGCCGCAAAAACGACTGCCGCCGAAAGAGCAATTATATATATAATTCTGTATTTTACCACGTTTATTACCTTTTAGCCGTTCTTTGAAAAGGGCGGCTTGACTGATTTTACTATCTCACGGAGAACATCCATGTGCTGAAGTCTTGCGTCTCTTGTAAGACGGAGTCTGTGGGGGAGAACGTAAGGCGTCATACGAAGAACGTCCTCGGGAAGCACATAGGCTCTTCCGTTAAGGAAGGCGTAGCTCTGTGCCGTTCTCATAAGAGCAAGGGAAGCACGGGGGCTTGCTCCCAGCTGGACAGCGGAATGGTTTCTCGTTGCCGCTACAAGCTCAACAATATACTTATATACCGACGGCTCAATGTTTATTTCACGTACTACCGCTATTGCGTCCGCAAGCTCTTCCTTTGTACATACGGGAATAATGTTGTCGATAGGGTTATTATACTGTCTGCTGGCAATCATATTTATTTCCTGCTCCATAGTCGGATAGCCTACCGAAATCTTCATCATAAAACGGTCAAGCTGTGCCTCGGGGAGCGGGAATGTACCCACATAGCCAAGCTCATTCTGTGTCGCTATAACCATAAAGGGAGACGGAAGCTTATGAGTAACGCCGTCAACGGTAACATTATGCTCTTCCATAGCTTCGAGAAGAGCGGACTGTGTTTTCGGGGTAGCTCTGTTGATTTCGTCCGCAAGGAGAATATTCGTCATAACAAGACCCTGGCGGTATTCGAAGCGGTTAGCTTCCTTATTGAACATATTAAAACCGGTAAGGTCAGACGCCATTACATCGGGAGTAAACTGTGCCCTTCGGCTCATAAGTCCCGTAGCCTTTCCGAGAGCGGTCGCAAGAGTAGTTTTACCTACTCCGGGGACGTCCTCGATAAGTACATGACCTTCGGAAAGAAGAGCTATAAGAAGCATAGTTATTACGTCACGCTTACCTACAATTACCTTTTCAACCTCATCCGCAACCTGCTGGAGCTTTTTATTTTTTCCAATTGAGTATTTATCCATTTTTCTGTCCTTTTATGTTAATATAAGTGCTATTTCACATAGTATCACCATTATATCACTTTTCCCCGCTAAAATCAACCTGTTTGAAAAATTGTAATAAATTTGTAATAATTGTTACAATTTCCCATACAATGAAAATCTCCGAAACATAGCCGTTTATAAAGCTTGCAGGCGACTGATTTTAACAAATGAATGATGAAAAATGAATGATGAATGATTGTGGTGTCCGCCAAAGGCGGACGGATTTTAAATATAATTTCAAAGTAAATGCAAGAGAGATTATCAGTCACCCGATAAGGCAAGTGCAACCGCACACCTCATCAGTCAGCAAGCTGACACCGCAATCCTTCATCCTTCATCATTAATCTTTCATCAAAAACAAAATCTCCGCAAACACAACTGTTTACGGAGATTAATGCTGTTCAGGGATATTTTATTTTACTGTTACCTTAAAGGCTGTGGAGTAGTTGCTCCATTTCTTTGTAGCTGTATCATATACTCTTACGAAATAGTAGTATGTTTCGCCCTTCTTGGCAGTCTTGTCGGTATATGTAAGCTTTTTCGTTGTACCGAGCTTTGTCTTGTCGCCGTCCTTGGAATCAGCACGGTAAATTGCGTACTTATCTCCGCCTGTAACGGATTTCCAGCTGAGCTTTACATTCTTTCCGCTTACCTCTGCTTCGGAAATCGTTGTCTTAGCGTTGGATTTCTTTACGTAAAGATACTTTGCGTCAGAATATCCGCTCCATTTTTTCGAAGCACTGTCATAGGACTTTACAAAATAGTAGTACTTTGTGCCTACGGTAACGGTCTTGTCTGTTGTTTTAAGGGATGTTGTTGTCTTTACGAGAGTTTTCTTGCCTGTTTTGGAGGTCGCACGGTAAAGACGATATTTTGACGCACCGTCAACCTCGTTCCAGCTTACAGAAGCATAGAAGCCCTTCTGCTTTGCGGATACGGTTATTTCATCATCGCTCTTGCTTTCGGACGAAGAAGAGGAGCTCTTAAGACCTAAAGGCTTGCTGTTCTTTACGATAGAATCCGCAATTTCCTTCTGTGTCCATTTTACTGTCTTACGGTCAATAAGCTTGTACGCAACGTCATTGTTGTCCCAGATTGCACAGGAGATACCGCGTTCTCTCGCATAAGCTACCCAACCGCCTAAATAATCGGCACTGTATTCGTTGTATTCGTTAGGACCCGCATCACGGTTGTATTCGCTTAAAATTGCGGGAATACCCTTGCTTACGTATGTTTCATAAACCTTATCTATGGTCTTCTTATATGTACTCTTGCCCTTTGTATAGAGATGGAAATCGATAATAATGCGGTTCTTTACGGTATCCTCAGGGATTTTGAAGCCTTCCACAGTTATACCGTCGATAGAGTTACAATAACCGCCGAGAAGAATATAACGGGTCTTGTTCTTTCCGCCTGCCTCACGGATAGTATCGAGGGCAACCTGGTTGAGCTTGTTGATACAATCGATACTGTCGCTTACAGTATCACCGGGGTTGTTCACATTAAACCACCATTCCTGGTCGGTACCCTTAAGACGGGGTTCGTTTATTGTCTCGAATATAAGACGCTCGTCATAGTCCTTGAAAGTTGCGGAAATCTGCTTCCATACTGCTGTCATATACTTCTTCGAAGTCTTGTACTGGTCGGAGGAGGGATAATAATAACCCTTTTCAACGTCGTGATGAACGTTTATGATAACGCTTAAGCCGGCGTCAAGAGACCAGTCAACTACTTCCTTTACACGATTCATCCACGCTTCGTCGATATTAAAGCTTCCGTCAACGTGGTCATTCCACGAAACAGGAATACGGATACCCTTAAAGCCTTCTTCGGCAATAGCCTTAATAAGCTTTTCGGTAGTCTTTGCTCCGCACCAGCCTGTTTCATAGTCAAGCTTATCTGAAAGCCAGGTACAATCAACAGCGTCAAATGCGTTTCCCAGGTTCCAGATCGCTCCGAGACTGTCAACGAATGCAATTGCTTCGTTATCGGGAAGCTTTATTTCTTCAGCCGAAACGGGTACAGTTATTGCGGTAACGGTCATAACGACAGATAAAACCGCACTTAAGATTCTTTTTAAAAATTTCATAATATACCTTTCTCAGTTAAAACTAAACGGTATTTATCGGGTGATAAATACCGTTACTATGATTAGAGATTTTCTTCAGCTGTTTCTTCTCCGCCTTCGCTTTCTTCATCAGCAGAATCAGCATAAGGAATAGAATCGGGAGCTGAAATATTAAGAGCGTCATACTCAGCGTATTCGTCCTCGCCGAAAAATTCGTCGTCATCGTCAATCATATCAAAATCTTCAAATTCGTCGAATTCTTCCTGTTCAGCGTCCATCTTTTTCTTGATTAAATACGCTGCCGCAAGAGCACCAGCGATAAGAGCGATAATTCCGACTAAAATTGCAATAATACTTTTATTACTCATAGACTTGACCTTCCTTTTCTTATTAGGGATTTTACTTACAGGATTATTATATAACATTTCTTACATTTTTTCAAGTGCATTTGAAAATTCTGCATTTTTCACAAAAATGCTACATATTTCCTGTAACATTCATCAAAACGGAAATTGCAGCTACGGGAGCTGTTTCACAGCGGAGAATACGCTTTCCGAGGCTTGCGGGGAGTATGCCCTTTTCAAAGGCAAGCTCGGCTTCGTAAGCCTCGAAGCCGCCTTCGCTTCCGATATAAATATCAACGATACCGCTATTTTTTCCGTTCATTATTTCATTTATACTTTTTCCGCCGCATTCATAGAACAAAAGACCTGTATTATTGCTGTCGAAGCCTTTTACTGCCTCCTCGAAAGTTATCATAGGCTTTATAAGCGGAATAAAGCCTCTTCCGCATTGTTTTGCGGCTTCTTCGGCAATTTTCTGATAACGTTCCTGTTTCTTTGCGGCACTTTTAGGGTCGGGGCGTGAAACACAGCGTTTCGACAGTACGGGAATTATCTCACAGGCACCAAGCTCAGTAGCCTTCTGGATGATAAACTCCATTTTATCCGATTTCGGACAGCACTGGAAAAGACGTAAATAAATCCCTGCCTCTGCCTCGTTGTCACGTACTTCAAGAATCTCAAGCTCCGCCGCATTTTTATCGGGATTAAGCATACGGCAGAGATAGTCCTTCCCCTTACCGTCACAGATTACCGCATAATCTCCTTCCTTCATACGAAGAACCTGGCATATATGCTTTGAATCCTCGGGAGTAAGGACAGCGGTCTCGCCTATATCCTCCGTAAAGAAACGGGGATAACGCCAGCGTTCGACCTTTTCGTCCGTCACGAGCTTTTCAAATTCCTCATTAAGCTTCATTTTGTGAGAATTATCCTTTCATTGTCTTACTTAAAATATCCGAAACCTCGCTTATTGTTACGAAAGCGTTGGGGTCTGCCTCGGTAACGAGAGTCTTAAGCTTCGAAATCTGGAAACGGTTTACTACGAAGTAAACGATAGTCTTCTGCTCGTTTGAATAATAGCCGTTTGCCTTCATAAGAGTAACGCCGCTTCCGAATTCCGCTGAAAGCTTGCTGCTTATTCCCATAGGCTCGCTCGTAATTATCATAGCCGCCTTTTCCTTGTCGAGACCCTCTACGATAAAGTCAACAGCCTTAATTGCCGCCGCATAGGTAATAACCGAATAGAGCGGAAGTATCCAGGACTGTTCAACGATACCGATTATTATGTAAAGAATTATATTATATATCATTACGAATGTACCAACGGTTATACCGAGCTTTTTCGCAAAAATAACCGAAAGAACTTCTACGCCGTCAATTGCACCGCCGAAGCGTATTGTAAGACCGCTTCCGATACCCGAAATAAGACCGCCGAAAATCGCACTTAGCAGTATATCGTTTTCTGTAAAGGGCGATACAAGAAGAGACTCTTCGGGAATAACGCCAGTCATAATAAACGAAGCAACCGAATACACAAGAACCGCATACAGCGAATACACCGTAAACACAAGTCCCTGTCTCTTATATCCGAAAATAAAGAACGGGAGGTTAAGAAGTATAAGGAATATACCGAGGGGAAGCCCCGTTATCGACGCAAGGAACATTGACGTACCCGAAAAACCGCTGTCGAAAAGGTTTGCAGGAGTAAGAAAGAGTATGATTGCGGATGCGTTTATCGTACCCGAAAGCGTAAGCTTCAGAAACGATGAGAATCTTAATTTCTTGAGTTCGTTCATAAAGTTTCTGTTCCTTTCCTTACATTATATTTATGATAAAAGCGGCGGAATGCCTATTTTATTTAGTTCTCTGTCTGTTTTTAAAAAGTCCCTGTAGATTTTTTCGCCAAGCTCATAGAAGCTCTTCGAATGGTTACGGGCATAAATATGCACAATCTCGTGAGCAACAACATAATAAACATACTTCTTCGGAATCTTACAAAGTGCAAGATTAAGGGTAATCTCATTTTTAGCGGAGTTGTAGCTTCCCCACTTGCTTTTCATATACTTGAAGGCAAGCTTCGGCTGAGGGCCGTTATAGCCTGCCGCACGAAGAAAACAGAAAGCCGCATCCACACATTCTCTGCGGCATTCTTCTCCGAGCAGCTTAATAACCGAGGTCTCAACGGAATAAAGACCCGACGAGGGTACTATAACCGTATCGTTTTCAATAAAAGCGTCTCCTTTTCCTTCCGTTATTCTTACAAGATATTTATTCCCGAAAATAGTTATAACGCTTCCGTCGGAAATACCGTTTTCCGAATTGCTGTTAAGCTTAGAAAGCTTTGCTCTCTGCTCGGCAATCCAGTCCTTTTTCCTCTCCACGAAGCTTTCTATCTCGCTTACGGGAACGCCGTAAGGACAGCTCACATAAACGTTTCCGTCCTCTTTAACACGTAAGCGGAGGTTTTTCATATTCCTCCGCCTCGTTAAATTATATTTAATTTCCATTAATATTTATTATCGGGAGTCTCAACAAATTCCGCATTTGCATAGCTGTCGGGAACGGATGTTGTTCTCGGAGCAGACATACGGGGAGCGGTTCTCGGTGCCGCTGCGGGCTTAGGAGCAGGTGCCTTTACAGGTTCAGCCTTAACTTCTGCCTTAATTTCAGCCTTATTTTCTTCTACAGGCTTTTCCTCAGCAGGAGCAGATTCAACAGCCTTAGGAGCCTCCTTTACAACAGGCTTAGGTGCTTCCTTTACAACAGGCTTAGGCGCTTCCTTTACAACAGGAGCAGAGGGAGCGGTAACATTACCGAAACGGAAGCTTCCGATTTCGGACTTAAGTCTGCTGGAGCGTGCCGCAAGCTTCTGTGCGGAGCTTACGCATTCCTGTGCGGCAGTATTTGTGCTTGCAACAGAAGCGTTTATCTGGTCAACACCGGCGTCAATTTTGATAATGGAGTCTGACTGTTCGTCACAAGCCTGGCTGATGATATTGATAAGACGGGAGATTTCCTTTGTTTCTTCAGCAAGTGCCGAGAGAGACTGTGCGGTTTTATCTGTCTTTCCGAGACCGTCGCGTACGCTTCTTACACATTCCTCAATAACAGCAGTTGTTTCCTGTGCGGCTTCCTGTGAACGTGTTGCGAGGTTCTTTACTTCTACCGCTACAACTGCAAAGCCCTTGCCTGCTTCGCCTGCTCTTGCGGCTTCAACGGAAGAGTTAAGAGCGAGGATATTTGTCTGGAATGCGATATCTTCAATTACCTTAACGAATTCGGTAATCTGTTCTGTTGATTTATTGATATTGTCCATAGCCGTAAGGAGAGCCTTCATATGTGCGGTACCCTCTTCAAGCTCAGCGGAAGCCTCGGCAACAATTCTGTTGGCTTCTCTTGCGTTTTCAGCGTTACGGATAACCGTATCCTTTACCCTGCTTACAGAAGAAGAAAGCTCCTGTAATGTGCCTGCCTGTTCAGCTGCACCTCGGGAAAGAGAAACAGAAACGCCCGAAATCTGTTCGCCGTCAGCGTTTACATCGGAAGCACCGTTATAAAGATTGCCGAATGCACGGTTAATTGTTTCACGGAGAGTAACAAAGCTCTGTCCTAATTCGTCGGAAAGAAGAGCCTCGGGAATTTCAGCGGAGAAATCACCCTCGGAAATTCTTGCTATGTAAGCGGAAGCTTCAGCCTTGCCTGCATTGGAAGCGGTTATTGCCTTTACAGCTTCGGATAATTCAACAGGAGTTTCCTCGTCCTCTTTTGCTTCTACGCCCTTGCTTATCTGTTCGATAGGAGCGGAAACCGCATCATTTACCTTCTTCGCTGCACCGAAGGAAAGAACAGCGGTAGCAACTACAGTAAGTGCACCGACGCCGATAATTCCTGTAATAAGTGCGTCATTCTTTGTAAGCATAGCTACGAGAGCAAGAACAAGCGTTAAAGCTCCGCCGATATAGCCTGCAAGAGAAGCGGTTGTAATGTTAGAGAATATAAATTTTCTGATAGATTTTTTCATAGGACATAGCCTCCTGTGATTTTCATAATATTTATTTGATTATAGCACATTTTTCGCTGTTTGTCTATATCATTCCGCATAAAAAAGGACTGCATTCCTTCTCTTTTTCTCGTTTTCCGACTACTGTTCCGCCTTTATTTTAAGCATATTGCACATAAAAAAACAGCAACACACAGGGCGTTGCTGTTCTTTTTCTGTATATTGTGACGAAAAACAAAGCTTACAGCTTTTTCTCGAAAATAAGTGCGTCATCGTCGCCGTAATAGCCTTTACGAAGAGCGATTTCAGCGAAGCCTGCCTTTTTGTAAAGAGCAATTGCGGGAATATTTCTCGAACGAACCTCGAGGAATATCTTTTCCGCCTTACGTCCGATGCATTTTTCCGTAAATTCCGAAAGAAGCCTTTCGCCGAGACCTTTACGCCTGTAACTGCTTAGAACCGCTATACGATAAAGCTCCGCTTCACCGCATACCTCCGTACCTAAGGCGTAGCCTACCGCCTCTCCCTTCTCTTCATACACAAGCCACACCGCCGTTTCCGAGGAAAGCTGTGTATTTAGGCTGGTTAAACTCCAGGGGTCAGAAAAGCATTCCTTTTCGAGATAATGTATTTTTTCAGCGTCCGTCATAGTTATTCTCCGTAATCGTTGTAAGGTCAACAAAGCAGTTGCTTCTGTCATCGGGGTTTACATATACTGTAACAGTGCTTCCCTCTGTGCCTTTAAGGTTATAGAGCGTATATGCCGAGTTATAGAGATACTTCTCGTTAGTTTCCTCGTCGGTAAACCCGCATTCCGCACAGTAGGAGTCAATAAGCCTGTTCGCTCCCGAGCGTGTACGTTTTGCTACGTGGTTTATGCGTGTGATAAGGGCTGTGTATTTTCTGCCTGTTGCAATTACCTGCATAGTTCATTATTACCTTCGTATTATAAATTTCTGAAATCATTTACTTTCGGCAAGCTGTCTGAAACATTAATAGCACCGTACGCACTGTCAAGGTCAACAAAAACCTTCTGAGGTTTTTTCGGACTTACATATATCTCAACATTCTTTCCTATCATAGAGAAAAGATTAGAAGTCGAATTGTTCGATTCCGCTCTTCTTGTCTCTCCTGTAAAAGGGTCTTTGAATTCACAGATCGCTTTTTGGGGATGCTGATGATTTATGACCACATTCTCGTTTTCAACGACCTCGGCAATAATGCCTATGGTCTTGTTTTCATCTCTGAATATACTTAATTTCGACAGCGTGGAAATCAGCGAAACGATTATAACGATACCGCCTATACCAATAAGAACAATACCGGGAATATAGAAAATTATTCTTATTGCTCCAAGAACGGTGTTTGTACTGGGCTTTACCTCTCCGGTAGTGGTATCGAAAAAGACATTTATATCCGAGCCGGGCTTATCGAAGGGAGTAACCCCGAATACGCCCCAGTAGTCATTGCCCTCGTAATTTACTCTTACGGTAGCACAGTATTCGGTTTTCTTCACTTTCCTTCCTTTGCTTACATAGCCTTCATGCTCTTTTACTTCAATATCCTCTATAACAGCCGAAGTCGTTATACAGCCTGCAGGAATTTCAACATCGGATAAAGCGTCCGAGTTTACATTGTTTATAATCGAAATACCTATGATAATAAGTATAATTGCTATACAAAGGGCAACAATAAACGATTTTACGATTGAATTTTTTCTTGACATATATGTATCTCCTTATCTGTAATCAAAAACGCTGTTGTCGGTTGCGTAATTTCCGCCTGTGGCCGACTCAATATCAACATAATACTCTCTTCTGTCGGCAGGGTTATAGTAAACATCAACGTTACCGCCCTGAAGATAGCGTATATCAGTCATAATACCTTCGGAAGCGTAAAGAAATATTTCGCCCGTAACGGTATCCGTAAACTCACAGTTTATCTTATATGGATGCCTTTTATTTATTCTCGTGCTTCTATCGAGAACAATTTCCGTTATAACGGCATTCGCCCGTACGCCTGTTTCCTTGAGCTTCTTTCGCTTAACTCCGTCAATAGCGGGCTTTATGCCGAAAAGGAAGCCTAAAACAACAAACACAAGAGCAAATACCGCACCGCCTACCTGTGCTCCTATACCCTTACCGCTTCTTGCCTGGCCGGGATTTGCGGGGTCATAGTAAATATTTATGATCTCGCCCTTTGACATTGCTACATTAACACCGCTAAGCTCGTCATTATATACCCGTCCGTTTACCTCGTACTCAACATAAATATCATAATCGGTTCTTGTCTTTCCGTTTCGTCTTACCCTGTGCTTCTCGACATTTGTAACCACAGCGGTAGTCTGCTGAGCTGTTTCAGAGAATCTCTTTGCTTCCAATGCAGCAAACAAGCACAGAAAAAAGAAAATAAGTCCTACGACAATGAAAACAACACCAGCACTGACCGAAGAAGAAGCAGCAGTCTTCATTTTTCCCATAATAATACTCCTTAAAATAAAATTTCAGCTTTATCTGTAATCATATACCTCACGGCCGTTTTCCGTTGCTTCGGCTATAGCCGTTTCGATATCAACAAAATACTTTTTCCTGTTGTCGGGGTCATAGTAAACAGTAACCTTGTGCCCAATAAGAAAGGTAATATCCTGTATTATGCGAGGCGAGCTGTACAGATATACCGCCCCCGTTACAGGGTCAACAACCTCGCATTCTGCCTTGAAGGGATGAGCATTATTTACTCTTACGGTAAGGTCACGCACTACGTTTGTGACAGTTCCTTCCGCCTGTACTCCCGTCTCGATAAGCTTCTGCCTTTTCGAGCTCATACATTTTATTACAATAGTCATTACAAATCCGGCGATTATAAAAACCCCCGACGGTATAATTCCGCCGATTATTCCTATACCTACGGAATCCGATATAACAAATCCTACGATAAGCGTAAACGCCATCGCAACAATACCGCACAGCAGAAATACGATTCCGAGAATCCCGACCACCGACGATACTTTTCCTTTTTTCATAGCCTTCTCCTTACCTGAAATCATTGATGATTTTTCCCGATTTATCGGCTTCCGCTGAATCAAGGTCAACGTAATACTTTTTTCTGTTATCGGGGTAATAATATACATCAACAAGCCTTCCCTCGAGATGCTTTATGTTGTACATAACACGGCCCGAGCTGTAAAGATAGACCTCCCCTGTAACAGGGTTCGTTACCTCACAGTCCGCCTTATAGGGATGACGGTTGTTATATTTTACGTTTCTATCCACATAGACGCTTGTGATAATCCCCTCTGTCTTTGTGCCGTTCTTGATAAGATTGTTTCTGCTCCCCTGCCTGACTAGGGTATGTATCATTACCGCAAAGCCAAAGGCTATCATTGCTGAAAAAACGACCTTGAAAAGACCCACAGGTGAATTTCCGCCCATTATCTCCGACGGGTCTGAAGGATTATAGTGAACAGTTACCTGCTGTCCCTCGTGCATACCTGTCTTATAATAATTCAGACAGCTTCTGTAGCTTTCTCCGTCAACATTGTACACTACATATACATCATAGTCTCTTCTTGAACTGCTTCCGCTTCCGTATCTGTCAACATCGATACGTTCGATAACAGCTGTAGTTTCTACGGCTGTTTCCATAAAGCTCTTTTCTTTCGAGGACATAAAAAGAATTATTGTAAGAAAAACAATTCCCATAACAATAACAAGAATAGGTCCCAGTAAGGAAAACTCGTTTTCTTTCTTATTCTTTCCGACTAACTGAATAGTCTTTCTGAATTTCATTTTTTCATACCCCTTGTAAATACCTGTTTCATATCTTTTTTATATCTTTAAATCGCTAGGTAAATGGAATTTACCCCAACGATTACCATTATACAGGCATTTCCTTAAAATGTCAATAGTTTTTACAAGAAAATGTAAATGATTTTTACCTTTGTTTTTTGTGCGAATTGCATAACCTTGTAAAAACTCAGTGTGCTTCGTACCAGCTTTTACCTGTTTTTGCGTCAGCAATAAGGGGTACGGAAAGCTTCACAGCATTTTCCATCTCCTCACGGAGTATTTCCGACGCCTTTTCAGCGTCACATTCCTTAGCCTCAACGATAAGCTCATCGTGAACCTGGAGAATAAGTCTTGCTTCGGGAAGCTCGTCCTTAAGCCTCTTATAGACCTTTACCATAGCAAGCTTTATTATATCCGCCGCTGTGCCCTGTATGGGAGTATTCATAGCTATACGCTTTCCGAGAGCCTGGACGGTCTTGTTGCTTGCGGAAAGCTCGGGGATATATCTTCTCCGCCCGAACATTGTTGTTACATAGCCCTTTTTCTTTCCGTCCTCGGGAGTCTTTTCCATATATGCGGCAACACCGCTGTATTTTGAAAGATATGACTTTATATATTCATCGGCCTGTTTCACAGAAACGCCTATATCCTTTGAGAGTGAAAAGGCTCCGATGCCGTAAACGATGCCGAAATTAACCGCCTTGGCGCTGCTTCGCATTTCGGGAGTTACCCATTCAACAGGCTGGTTGAATACCTGTGCGGCAGTGATTGTATGGATATCCTCTCCGCTTTTAAATGCCTCTATCATAGCCTTATCATCGGAAATATGTGCGAGGAGACGAAGCTCAATCTGTGAATAGTCGGCGTCAACAAGGGTATAGCCCTCTCTTGCAACAAAGAAGCGTCTGAACTCTCTTCCGAGCTCGGTTCTTACAGGGATATTCTGGATATTCGGTTCAGCAGAGGATATTCTTCCTGTACGGGTCTCGGTCTGCTTGTATGTTGTGTGGATACGTCCGTCCTCTCCGATGACCTTTAAAAGACCAACGGCATAGGTAGAATTAAGCTTCGTAAGAGTACGGTAATCGAGAACAAGCTCAATTATCGGGTCATAGCCTCTTAATCCCTCGAGAACCTCAGCATTTGTAGAATAGCCTGTCTTTGTTTTCTTGCCCGAGGGGAGACCGAGCTTGTCGAAAAGTATTGTGCCTAACTGCTTCGGGGAAGAGATATTGAAGGCTTCTCCCGCACAGATATAAATCTGCTGTTCGATATCCTCGGCTTTTTCCGAAAGCTCCTTTCCGAAGCCCTCGAGAGCCTCGCGGTCAATCTCAACGCCGTACTTTTCCATAGAAACAAGCACATAGCTGAGCGGAATCTCAATATCCGTAAGAAGGCTCATCATATTCTCGCCCTTAACTCTGCCGTAAAGCTCACAGTTAAGCTTATAGAGCGTTTCCGCAATATTTTCTGTGTTATATACAACGCTGTATTCGGTACAGAGACGCTCGAGGTTATATTCTGCCGCATTTACGTTAAGAAGATATGCCGCTAAGGTAGAATCAAAGACAACATTGTTTATTTCAAAGCAGGTTTCCGAAAGCATAGCCTTAAGATTAAAGGTACGCTTCGGGGAATCGTCCGAAAGCACGTTTTTATATTCGCTTTCGGGTATAATTTCCGCTTTTCCGTCAATACAGCGGTAAAGCACGCCTTCAACAGCAATATAATCGGCAACGCTTCTGTCGATTTCTTCTGAGGAAATATTTTCCTTTTCCTCTGCTGTCTGCTGTGCAGCGGAGGCAACAGCTTCTTTGCTTATATCGAGTTTTTTAAGAAGCGTGAACATTTCAAGCTCCGTAAGCATAGCCACAAGCCTTGCCTCGTCTCTTTCCCCGAAGGTATAATGAGCGGGATCGAAGTCTATGGGTGCGGTTTTTGATATTGTGCCTAAAAAGTAGCTTAAGCGGCAGCTTTCTTCGCCCTTTATAAGCTTTTCACGGACTGATTTTGTAACCTCTATCTCTTCAACCGAGGAGTAGATTTCATCAATACTGTGATATTTCTGTATAAGGGAAAGTGCGGTTTTTTCGCCTATTCCGGGAACTCCGGGGATATTATCGCTGGGGTCGCCCATAAGTGCCTTTACGTCAATCATCTGTAAAGGCGAAACCCCATATACTTCATTGATTTTTTCGGGGGTATAGAAAATATCTTCCTTTGCGGAAGCTAAATTTACGCTTACCTTTTCGGTTATAAGCTGGAATGAATCACGGTCGCCTGTTGCGATTATACATTCATACCCTCTTTTATCGCATTCATGGCTTAATGTTCCGAGTATATCGTCTGCTTCGTAGCCTTCGCATTCGATTACCGCCACGCCCATAGCACGTAAAATGTCCTTTACGGGCTGAAGCTGTACCGCAAGCTCCTCGGGCATACCCTTTCTTCCTGCCTTATAGCCGTCATATTTCTGATGACGGAAGGTAGGCGACTTAAGGTCAAAGGCTACCGCCGCTCCGTCAGGCTTAAAGCTCGATAATAGCTTAAGATAGATATTGAAAAAGCCTGTTATCGCATTAGTGAACATTCCCTTTTTATTTGAAAGCAGACGGATACCGTAAAATGCACGGTTAAGTATGCTGTTTCCGTCTATTACCAAAAGCTTCATTTTATTGTTTCCTTTCTTCCGCTAAAAGCATACTACTGCTTTTTTATTTTTCTTATCCTTGCGACAAGCTTCGGCTTCTTCTCCGTAACGGGAGTATTTTTTGCCTTCTTTGCGTCGCTGTATGCCTTTTCGTAAAAATAAATCTGTGAATTTAAAGGCTCATCGGAGGGCTCGCGGCGGATATATGTGCCGTCGCTCTGCTGAACTCTTACCTTAAAATCGTCCTTGAAACAGGTATTGAAATAATCGAGAAGTCTCGCTCTTATTTCCTTATCCTTTATGGGAGCCGCAACCTCAACTCGTCTTTCCGTATTTCTCGTCATATAGTCAGCAGAGGAAATGTACATTTTCTCACGGTCACCCTTGCCGAAAATATAGATACGGCTATGCTCGAGGAAGCGTCCCACAATAGAAATAAGGGTTATATTCTCCGTCTCGCCCTCGATACCCGAAACGAGACAGGAAATACCTCTTATAAGAAGCTCGATTTTAACCCCTGCCTTGCTTGCCTGTCTGAGCTTTTCGATAATGTCCTTATCCGTAAGTGAATTAAGCTTAAGACCGACATATCCGTCCTTGCCGTAAGTAATCTCACGGTCAATAAGCTCAACAACTCTCGGCTTAAGACAATTTGGTGCGACCCAGAGAGACGATGAGCTTTCAACGGTAGAGCCGATTGAAAGTGCGGAGAAAACGAGAGAAGCGTCTGTACCGATATCCTGGTCAGCGGTCATAAGGGTTATGTCTGTATAAAGCTTCGAGGTACGCTCGTTGTAATTTCCTGTGCCTATCTGTGTTGTATAGTAGATAGAATTGCCCTTTTTTCTTGTGATAAGAAGAAGCTTTGAATGAACCTTAAGGTTATCGAGGCCGTATATTACGGTTACTCCCGCTTCTTCGAGACGTTTTGACCAGCCGATATTGTTCTCTTCGTCAAATCTCGCACGAAGCTCAACGAGAGCAAGCACATCCTTGCCGTTTTCCGCCGCCTTTATAAGAGCGTCAACTATCTTGCTGTCACGGGCAACACGGTAAAGAGTTATCTTTATCGATACAACGTCGGGAGAGGACGCCGCTTCGTCTAGAAGGTTTATAAAGGGGCTGAAGGCTTCGTAAGGATACATAAGGAGTATATCCTTTTCGTCAATCTGGCTGAGCATTGATTTACCCTGTACGATTGAGGGAGAGGGCTGGGGTACGAGCTTATTGAAGAAAAGCTCCGGCTTGCCCGAAAGCTTATCCTCGATTTCTCCTAAGAAGCCGAAATCGAGAGGGTGGTTTACCTTGAAGATAAAGTTATTGCCTATGGAAAGGCCTGCCTTTTCGGCGAAAGCGTCAATATCCGACGCATTCTTATAATCCGTATATTCAATTCTTACGGGGCAGAGCTTACGTCTTTTCTTTACAACCTCTTCCATAACGTCACGGAAATCAACGTCATAGTCGAAAAGAGCCTCGTTAGCGTCAATATCCGCATTTCTTGTAATTCTTAAAATGCCCTTGTCCGTAACGGTATAACCGCTGAAGGCGTCCTCGGCAAAAAGGAGTATGAGTTCTTCCGTAAGAATAAATCTGAAGCCGTTTTCGGAGGGGAGGAATACAACTCTTCCGAATACGTCCGAGCCCGACGGAATAAGACCCCATATTTCTCCGCCTTTTTTACCCTGGAGCTTTACGTAAATATAGATTGCCTTGTTGGCGAAAAAGGGTATGGGATGCTTTTTATCAATAACCGACGGGAAAAGAAGAGGCTTTATATCCGAAAGGAAATAGCCGTGAAGAAATTCACGGTCAGCTTCGCTTAAGCTGTCTGTACGTACGTGTTCGGCACCGTATCCCTTAAGCTCGTCGGTAATGCTCCTGTAGGCTTCATCAAAACGGGGCATAAGCTCCGTTACCTTTTCGGAGATAAGAGAAAGCTGTTGTGCTGAGGTAAGACCTGTTTTATTATCGGGCTTGTCTTTTTTAAGAAGCGTCTGGTCATAAAGCGAGCCTACACGCACCATAAAGAATTCATCGAGATTGCTGGAAAAAATCGAAACAAAACGAAGCCGTTCGAAAAGCGGAACCCTTTTATCCTCCGCTTCCTCAAGCACACGCTGGTTGAATTTCAGCCACGAAAGCTCACGATTATCGAAATAAGAGATTTTACCCATAAAAAAGACCTCCGTATTTTATATAATTTCATATAAATCAGCTTCGCCAAAGCTTAAATTTATGCATAATCCACAATTATATTATACTAAACCAACACCAACTTTTCAAGCCTTTAACGGTAAATTTTACCGCTTTTTGAAAAAATATTTTTATAACAGTATTTTTTTGATAAAATTCGTTGATTTTCGTGAGAATATGTGATATTATAAATAAGTATATTATTTTGTATTGTATAGGAAAGGAAATTTTTATTATGTCAAAAAGATGCACAAGCTGTGGTTCAAATCTCACCGAAATGGATCGCTTCTGTCCCAACTGTGGTGCAAACTCTCCCCAGGAGCTTAACAACAGCCCTGTTTACAGCTCTGCACCTCAGTATAACTCCTACCAGAGCAACCAGCAGTACAATTCCGCTCCCCCTCCCTACACTCCCTCCTCTGCTCCCCAGTATAATCCTTACCCTAACCAGTACGAGGAAATGACTGTAGGAAAATGGGTTCTTACCCTTTTCGTAACAAGCCTCGGAATTATCGGTCTTGTTATGCTCTTTGTATGGGGCTTCGGCGAGGGTCCGAAGGCAAGACAGAACTACTGTAAGGCTGTTCTTATTATGGCAGGCGTTGTTATCGCTCTTTATATTCTCTTCTTCGTTGTAATTTTCGCTATCTTAGGTATAGGTATGAGCGAGTTCATAAGCGAGATCCAGAATATGTCAGTATTCCTTTACCGCTGAAAGCTGATATTTATTTAACAGGCAATTTTGTCTTTACATATTTTGATTTTTGTGATATAATAAGTTGTTGTACGTCAGAAAAATATCCAGAAAGGACGTGAAACAATGAAGCTTAAAAAGCTTACAGTAATTACCGGTCATTACGGCTCCGGAAAAACAAATGTTTCGGTAAACTTAGCCCTTGAGGCTTCGAAAGCGGGGCAGAAATGTACCGTTATTGACCTTGATATTGTAAATCCATACTTCCGTACTGCAGACTTTGAGGAGCTGTTCAGAGAGAACGGAATTACCCTTAAAACTCCCCAGTACGCAAACTCCAACCTCGATATCCCCGCTCTCGGAATATCCGTAAAGGGTATCCTCGACGAAAGCGACTGTGTTATTATTGACGTAGGCGGAGACGACGAAGGAGCAAAGGCTCTCGGCCGTTACGCAAAGATAATTTCCGAATGCGACGACAAGGAAATGCTCTACGTTATAAATAAATGCCGCTATCTTACGAAGGAGCCGGAGGAAGCCCTCGCTCTTATGCGTGAAATCGAAACGGCAGGAAGTATTGAATGTACAGGTATCATAAACAATACAAATCTCGGAAGCGAGACCGATGAAAGCATTATTGAGAACTCTCTCGGCTACGCCCGCGAGGTCGCTTCGGCGGCAGGGCTCCCCATAAGGTTTACAACAGGAAAAGCGGAATTCCTTACCAACGTAACGGATAACCCTTTGCCTATTGAAATATACGTAAAAACACTCTGGAATTAAAAAGAAAGGAATGGTCTGTTTATGTCAAAGATGACGGTTGAATTTGACCGCTGCAAGGGTTGCGGACTCTGCATTACTGCATGTCCCAAGAAAATTGTTGCAATCCAGCAGGAAAAGCTTAACAAAAAGGGCTACTACACAGCTACCTGTACAGATGACGACGCTTGCATCGCCTGTGCTCTCTGTGCTATGATGTGCCCTGATTGTGCAATCACTGTTGAAGGAGGTAAGAAATAATGGCAGAAAAAAGCTTGATGAAAGGTAACGAAGCTTTAGCTGAAGCCGCTATAAGAGCAGGCTGTAAGTGCTTCTTCGGTTATCCTATCACTCCTCAGACAGAAATCTCCGCATATCTCTCCAAGCGTATGCCCAAGGTAGGCGGAACATTCTTACAGGCAGAAAGTGAAGTTGCCGCAATCAATATGGTTTACGGCTGTGCAGGTTCCGGTATCCGCTGCATGACTTCCTCTTCCTCCCCCGGAATTTCCCTTAAGGCTGAAGGTATCTCCTATATTGCAGGTGCTGACCTTCCCTGTGTAATTATCGACGTTGTAAGAGGCGGCCCCGGTCTCGGCGGTATCCAGCCCTCCCAGGCTGACTACTGGCAGATTACAAAGGGTCTCGCACACGGCGACTTCCACGTACTCGTTTACGCTCCCTCTTCCGTACAGGAAATGGCTGATATGGTCGCAAAGGCTTTCGATATGGCTGACGAATACAGAATGCCCGCTATTATCTTAGCTGACGGTCTTTTAGGCCAGATGATGGAGCCTGTTGAATTCGCTGACGAGGAAATAAAGATGTCTGACGCTTCAAATAAGCCCTGGGCTGCAAACGGCCACAAGGGTCAGAGAAAGCACAACATCATCAACTCCCTTTACTTACAGCCCCAGGAGCTTGAGGACAAGGTTGTTGAACGCTTCAAGAGATACGAGGATATAAAGGCTAACCACACTATGGCTGTGGCTGACTACTGTGACGACGCTGATATCGTTGTTGTAGCATACGGTTCAACAGCTCGTCTTGCAAAGTCTGCTGTTGACGCTGCCCGCAAGGAAGGCTTAAAGGTTGGTATGTTCCGTCCCGTAACTCTCTGGCCTTTCCCCGAAAAGGAATTACAGGAAGCTACAAAGAACGCTAAGAAGATCCTTACCGTTGAAATGTCAATGGGTCAGATGATCCACGACGTTAAGCTTGCAGTAAACTGCTCAAAGCCCGTTGAATTCTACGGCAGAACAGGCGGTATCATCCCTGCTCCTGCTGATATCTTAAAGAAAATAAAGGAAATGGGAGGTAATAAGTAATGCCCGAATTTAAAAGACCTCATGCACTTACTGATGCATACTTACATTACTGTCCCGGCTGTACTCACGGCATAGTTCACAGACTTGTTGCTGAAGTTATTGACGAGATGGGTATCGAAAATGACACAATCGGCGTTTGCCCTGTAGGCTGTTCCGTAATGGCTTATGACTACTTCAACTGTGATATGATTGAAGCTTCTCACGGTCGTTCCCCTGCTGTTGCAACAGGCGTAAAGAGAGGCAACCCCGACAAGTTCGTATTTACATACCAGGGTGACGGTGACCTTGCCGCTATCGGTACAGCTGAAACAATCCACGCTGCTACAAGAGGCGAAAATATTACCGTTATCTTTATCAACAATACAACCTACGGTATGACAGGCGGCCAGATGGCTCCTACAACACTTCCCGGTCAGATCACACAGACAACTCCTTACGGAAGAGATACCTCTGAAGCAGGCTTCCCCGTAAAGGTATGTGAGATTCTTTCCCAGATCGACGGTGTAGCTCTCGCTGAAAGAGTTACAGTAATCGACCCTGCTAACATTAAAAAGGCTAAGGCTGCTATCCGTAAGGCTTTCGAATTCCAGAAGAAAAAACAGGGCTTCTCCCTTGTTGAAGTTCTTTCCACCTGTCCTACAAACTGGGGTATGACTCCCGTACAGGCTCTCGAAAGAGTAAAGACAGATATGATTCCTTACTACCCTCTCGGTGTTTATAAAGAGGGTGCTGTAAGAAATAAGGAGGAGGCATAAGTTATGACAAACGAATTTTTACTTGCAGGCTTCGGCGGCCAGGGTATCCTTTTCGCCGGTAAGCTTTTAGCTTATGTTGGTTTATATGCAGGAAAAGAAGTTTCCTGGCTTCCCTCCTACGGTCCCGAAATGCGTGGCGGTACATGTAACTGCTCCGTTACAGTAAGCGACGACCCTATCGGTTCTCCCCTTATCCTTGAACCCTCCGAGCTTATGGTTATGAACACACCCAGCTTCGACAAGTTCATCGGTACAGTAAAGGCAGGCGGTATGGCTTTCATCGACAGCACACTCGTTGACGGCACCTCTGACAGAACTGATATAAAGTGTTTCTATATCCCCGCAACACAGCTTGCTGCTGACAACGGCTTAAAGGGTATGGCAAACATTATCCTTACAGGTAAAATTTTAAAGGAAATCGGTCTTGATGATATGGCAGTTATCGAAAAGGCTCTCCAGAAGGTTATTCCTCCGAAAAAGGCAAATCTTCTCGACGCTAACCTTAACGCTCTCAAGCTCGGTATGAATGCATAAATAACAAAACAGGACTGCGTCAAAACGCAGTCCTGTTTAAATGAATAATGAAGAATGAATAATGAATAATTATGGTGTCGGGCTTTGCCCGAAGGATTTAAAATCCCCCTTAATCATTCATTTTTCATCTTTCATAAAAAAAGACCGCACATAGTGCAGTCTTCCTGATTACATTAACTTTTTAAGCTGGACCTCGCTGCTTTTAATAAGACTTAAAAGTGCAGGTGCCTGTTTCGGATATTCCGATTCGATAAATACTGTTGAGATTTCGGGAGCTTCGTGTTCCGCTTCCTTTATTGCTGTAGCGGCAGCACCTTCGTTAAGCTCTGCTCCTGCCTGTGCGGAACGGCAAGCGGCTTCCTCTCCGATTTCGAACATTGTTTCACTATTCTTGCGGTTTGTACGGTAAAGGATTCTGAAAACCTTATAAACCGTGAAATTAAGCATATTTGTTATAGCAATACTAAGTCGTGAATTACCGATTCTCGAAAGAAGGCTGTATATGACCTCAACGCTGTTTGTAAGCAGCTTTTTAGAGAGTGCTAATGATATATCCGTTCCGAAGCGTGCCTTTTCGCGTGCCTCGCTGTCGGGAATATCGCTTTCAACAATAATGCTTCCGGTACTCATAGCTGAACGGCCGAGAAGATAATCGGTCGATACATTATAATAATCCGCCGCCCTTACGAGAAAATCAAGTCCGCATTCTCGCTTGCCTTTTTCATAATGGGAAAGAAGAGCCTGTGCTACTCCGAGAGCCGCAGCAGCTTCCTTCTGGCTTATATGACGTTCTTTTCTTAAAAGCGAAAGAATACGCGGAAAATCACTGTTCATCGCAAATACTCCTTTCAATAGTTTTTGTAAAATGTCGCATTGTATATTATATTAAATTTTTTTCATATTGTAAAGTGGCATTTTCGACAAAAAAATATTGAAAGATTATATATAATACACTAAATAAAAGGCTTTTCTTACATTATAAGGGTATTTTACCCTAAGAAACCGCCTTTAATATCAACGAAAGGACATAATAAATGAAGAATTACACCATTTATCTTATCCGTCACGGAATCACACAGGGCAATCTCGACGGAAAATATATCGGTCTTACCGACCTTCCTCTTTGTGACGAGGGCTTTTACGCTATTACCCGTTATGCCCACGACCGCCTCTACCCCGATGTCCAGAAGGTATATTCCAGTCCTCTTAAACGCTGCCTCGAAACTGCTGATATTATCTATCCCGACCGCTATGTAAAGCAGATAGACAATATTGCCGAATGCGATTTCGGAGAATTCGAAGGAAAAACCCAGGAAGAGCTGGAAAATATCCCCGAATATACCGAGTGGCTTAAGGGCGGATATGACGCTAAGGCTCCCGGCGGCGAAACCTTCGGGGAGTTTACTCTCCGCTGTCTCGACGGTCTCGAAGAAATCTTCAAGGATATGATGAAGGACCAGGTCACAAAGGCTGCCGTTATTACTCACGGCGGCGTTATTATGAACCTTCTCGCCGGTTACGGTCTCCCTAAGGGCAGACCTGCCGACTTTGCCCTTAACCAAGGGGAATGCTGGCAGATAAATCTTTCTACCTACCTCTGGCAGAAAGGACCTGTTTTTGAAATTATCGGACGTGTTGTCTGATATAAACCGAATAAATCTATAACAAACAAAAAGGATGTAAGGAAATGAACATTACAGAACAGCTCGCAAACGAGCTTAAAATCAGAGAATCACAGGCTGAAGCTGCCGTAAAGCTTATTGATGACGGAAATACGATTCCTTTTATCGCCCGTTACCGTAAGGAAATGACAGGGGGACTTGATGACCAGCTTCTCCGTGAGCTTTTCGAACGTCTTACCTATCTCCGCAATCTCGAAAAGCGTAAGGAAGAAGTAGCTTCGGCTATTGAAGGCTTAGAGCTTATGACCGATGAAATAAGAGATATGCTTTCTGCAGCAGTTACTCTCGCTGAGGTTGAGGATATCTACCGTCCCTTTAAGCCTAAGAAAAAGACCCGTGCAGGTATTGCTAAGGAAAAGGGCTTACAGCCTCTCGCTGATTTCATTATGGAACAGACCTTAAAGGACCCTTACGCTGAGGCTGAACAGTATGTTGACGAAGAAAAGAAGGTTATGTCTGTTGAAGAAGCTATAGCAGGTGCTTCGGACATTATTGCCGAAATAATTTCCGATGATACTAACCTAAGAAAATCCCTCGGCTCCTTCTATGACCGTACCGCTCTTCTTACCTCGAAGCAGGCTAAGGAAGCGGAAGAAAGCGTTTATGAAAACTACTATGACTACTCCGAGGGCGTAGCAAAAATACCTACCCACCGTGTTCTCGCAATAGACAGAGGCGAAAGAGAGGAAATACTTAAGGTTACTGTTGAGGTTGACGAAGCAGACGCTATGAGAATTATCGAAAAGGCGTTCGTAAAGGCAAAGAACACCAACGGTTCTCTCGTAAAGGCTGCTGCCGAGGACGCATATAAGCGTCTTATCCACCCCTCTATCGAAAGACGTGTTAGAAACGACCTTACAGAAAAATCCTGTACCGCCGCTATCCACGTTTTCAGCGATAACTTAAGACAGCTTCTTATGCAGCCTCCCGTTAAGAACACCGTTACCTTAGGACTTGACCCCGCATACAGAACAGGCTGTAAAATCGCTGTTGTTGACGGAACAGGAAAGGTTCTCGATACTACCGTAGTTTACCCTACTCCTCCCCAGAGTAAGATAGAAGAAGCAAAGGACAAGCTCAAAAAGCTTATCTCTAAGCACGGCGTTACAACAATTGCTATCGGAAACGGAACAGCCAGCCACGAAAGCGAATGCTTCGTAGCGGATATGATAAAGGAGATTTCCTCTCCCGTAAGCTATATGGTAGTATCCGAAGCTGGTGCTTCCGTTTATTCCGCAAGCAAGCTCGCCGCCGAAGAATTCCCCGAATATGACGTTTCTCTCCGTAGTGCGGTTTCTATCGCAAGACGCTTACAGGACCCTCTTGCTGAGCTTGTAAAAATCGACCCGAAGGCTATCGGCGTAGGTCAGTATCAGCACGATATGCCCAAAAACCAGCTTTCAGACGCTTTAGGCGGTGTTGTTGAAGGCTGTGTAAATAACGTAGGCGTTGACCTCAATACCGCTTCCTTCTCCCTTTTAAGCTATGTAGCGGGCGTAAACTCCGCTGTTGCAAAGAATATCGTTGCATACAGAGAAGAAAACGGTGCATTCACCGAAAGAAAAGAGCTTTTAAAGGTAAGTAAGCTCGGTAAAAAGGCCTACGAACAGTGTGCAGGCTTCTTGCGTGTACCCGACGGAAAGAACCCCCTCGACAACACAGGCGTGCATCCCGAAAGCTATGACGCTGTAAAGGAGCTTTTAAAGCTTTGCGACTTAGACGTAAAGAAGACAAAGGATTTCTCCGCTGTGGCCGAATACGTAAAGGCCAACGGCTTAAAGAAAACCGCTGATACCCTCGAAATAGGCGAGCCTACTCTCGAGGATATTGTAAAGGAGCTTATGAAGCCAGGCAGAGACCCCCGTGACGAGCTTCCGAAGCCCCTTTTAAGAACCGATATTATGGATATGAACAGCCTTACGGAAGGTATGGAGCTTAAGGGTACGGTAAGAAACGTTATCGACTTCGGTGCATTCGTAGATATCGGTGTTCACCAGGACGGGCTTGTACATATTTCCGAGCTTTCGGACAAGTATGTAAAGCACCCTCTCGACGTTGTAAAGGTCGGGGATATCGTAAACGTAAGAGTTCTGGGAGTTGACGTAAAGAAAAAGCGTATCTCCCTTACTATGAAAGGACTTAACTGATGACAGAATTCAGATTTGAACGAAAAAAGGAAAACGTCGAAGACTATCTTAAGGTCTCCCTTTTCAGAGATAATTTCGCCCATAAGCTTCTTATAGCCGTTCTCGGAATATGCCTTCTTGCTATTGCGGTTTCGGGCATTGTAATGTTCATAAATTTCGACAGCGTTTCTATGCTTATTATAACCATTGTAGCTGTGGTTCTCGCTGTTGCATATCCCGTTTTTCTTAAGCTTTTTATCGCTAATATCACAAAAAAGCTTACTAAGCCCAATCCCGAAGAAGAAGGGGTTACAATCGCCGTTTCTGAAAACGATATTCTTCTTATAAAGAACAATCTCCCCTGCGGTATGATTGAATGGAAGGATATTACCGAAATAACCGAAGGAAAAACAGGCTTTTTCCTTACTGAAAAAAACGGTGCTCTTATAATCCTCGGAAAAGGCTCCGTTTCCTCGGGAACCTATGACGAAGCGGTACAGGTTCTCAGCCAAAAAAGAACAGAGCTTACAAAGGACAGTAAAAAATGATAAACTACCAGAAGCTTCTCGACAAAACCATTGACGGAATAAAAGGAGAGAGCAGAACGCCCTCTCTTCTTCTTCACGCCTGCTGTGCTCCCTGCTCGAGCTATGTGCTTGAATACCTTTCGGAGTATTTCAGCATAACCGTTTTCTACTATAATCCGAACATAACCGAGGAGGACGAATACCGTAAGCGTGTTGAGGAAGAAAAGCGTCTTATAAGTGAAATGCCCCTCAAGAACAAGGTAAGCTTTATCGAGGGCAGATACGACACAGAGCGTTTCTTTGAAATTGCGAAGGGAAAAGAAAATATCCCCGAGGGCGGTGCAAGATGCTTTGACTGCTACCGCTTAAGAATAGCCGAAACCGCAAGGGTTGCGAAAGAAAACGGCTTCGATTTCTTTACAACTACCCTTTCCATAAGCCCCCTTAAAAACGCACAGAAGCTTAACGAAATCGGAGCGGAGGAAGCGGAAAAGGTAAACATACCCTATCTTTTTTCCGACTTCAAGAAGCGTGAGGGCTATAAGCGTTCAATAAAGCTTTCTGCAGAATACAAGCTTTACAGACAGAATTATTGCGGATGCATCTACAGCAAAAAGGAAGCGGAGGAAAGAAATGTATAGGATAGTTTTTATCTGTCACGGTAATATCTGCCGTTCGCCTATGGCGGAATTTGTGCTTAAAGATATGGTAAAAAAGCTCGGTATAAGCGAGGATTTCTTTATCGAGTCCCGTGCAACAAGCACCGAAGAAATCGGCAATCCAGTCCACAGAGGGACAGTAAGAAAGCTTTCGGAATTCGGTATCTCTACCATCGGAAAAACAGCTGTACAGCTTCGTAAGGCTGATTACGAAAAATATGACTTTCTTATCTGTATGGATACTGCAAATGTCCGTAATACTATGCGTATCATCGGCTCAGACAAGGAAGAAAAGGTATCGAAGCTTCTCTCCTTTGCCGGCGAGGGCGGTGACATCGCTGACCCCTGGTACACAGGCAATTTCGATGAGACCTATGACGATGTTTTAAGAGGATGCAAAGGCTTACTCAGAAAACTCGGATACAGCGAATAAAGCCAAGCATAAAGTGTGTACTTATACAGAAACATTATGAGTGTTATTGAGGGAAACCCTTTTGAAAATGGGCGTTCCCTCAAACTCCCTTCCTAAAACTTTCACTTTAAATTCAAGACCCACAGGGTAATACCCTGTGGGTCTTGAATTTATAATAAAAGTCTTTGGAAGAGGGTTCGGGAGAAAGCCTTTCTTCAGAAAGGTTTCTCCCGATAAATACTCATAACGCTTCTGTACAGGCACACGCCTTATTCGTTTCTTATAGCCTCGAGAGCGCTTATCTTAACCGCTCTGTTAGCGGGATAGAAGCCGGAAATAAGACCGATAATGGTTGCAAATACAAGCGCAAGAAGCACCAGCCAGATAGGTATGATAGAGATACGCGAGTCTTCTACCGCTATTCCCATCATACTTGCAAAAACTCCGCTTCCCAGCATATTCATAACTGCCGAAATACCGTAGCTTATAAGGGTTCCCATAATTCCGCCGAGAAGTCCGATAAGACCTGCTTCCATAAGGAACACTATACGGATATTGCCGATAAAACAGCCTAAAACCTTCATAATACCAATTTCCTTGGTACGCTCGTAAATCGACATTATCATAGTATTCGTGATACTTATTGCCGCTACGAGAAGGCTTATCGCCGCAAGTCCGCCGAGAACCAGCTGGATGATACCGAGATAGCCCTGCATTTCTTCTCTTATCTGTGCCATACTCGAAGCGGTAAAGCCCATTGCCTCTATCTCTTCCTGTACGGCCGCAACGTTGTCGAGGTCATTTACTATTATCTTTACCTGTGTATAGTCTATGCCCTTTGTATTTCTTACACCGTTGAGACGGTTATAATCGTTTATAATGTCCTTTGCGAGATCTATATCTATAAAAATACTGTAGGGTGTTTCCCAGTTGGGATCCATCGCAAGAATCGTAGTACCTGTGAGCTTATGCTCATAGCCTCGACCGCCGTAAAGGAAATTGCCCTCATCGTCTGTCTTTTTCGAATTATTTATATAGAACATTATCGTCTCGCCTACAGGCTCAACAAAAGGCTTTGAAAAAGTGCCGTCGGGGAGCTCCTGTTTCCAGGTATATGAATTCTGTCCCTTTTTCTTCGTGTCACGGAACTGGTACGCCATCTCGTTTCCGAAAACAACAGCGTCCTTGTACATCGCCTCTGTAGGCATCTCGCCCTGTTCGGCGGAATAGTTCATCTTGTCGAAAAGGCTGAAATCAACGCCGTAAATATCCGCCCAGGACATTTTATATCGGTCATTCTTTCCTGCCGCAATAGTAACCATACTTGAATCTACCTGTAATTTAGGTATTACACAGGTTACGTTCTCGATAGCCTCCATAGCTTCTACCGCCGCATCGTCAAGAGGCGTCTTTTCCTCGTCGGAAGCACCGCCGTAGTTGAAGTTATAGATATTTATTGCGGTAAGGTCGCCCATAGACGCAAGCATTCCGTCAAGAGCCTTATTCATACCTATACCGAGGGATATCATTACGATAACCGCACAGGAACCGATGACTACGCCCGTAACCGTAAGAAGAGTACGGCCTTTACGTCTCCATAAATTACGGAGACACATTTTAAGCATATCAGATATCTTCATCGTCTTCCTCTAATTCCCTTTTCTTTTTTCTCTTCTTTACAACTACAATGATAATAATTACTGCCGCAATTACAACAACTGCAATGATAACAACGGGAACCCAGTTGAATCCTGCTTCCTGGGGCATTTCACCCATCATCTCGCCGCCGAATTCGTCCATAGGCATATCCATATAGCCCATATCCATTCCGTAATCAAAGACTACAGCAGAGATATTGAAGGATGCTCTCTGTTCCTTTTCGGTGCCGTTTGCGTCCTCGTATGTGATTATGATTTCGCCGCTTATGTCGCCTTCCATATTGGGAGTAATCTGTGCGTCATAGTATTCCTCGCTGCCGCTGTTGATATTGCCGATATAGTAGGTTCTTTCGGAAATATCGAAGCCTTCGCCTTCTACGGATACTGTTACGTTATAAACTCCGCTCTTGCCCTTGTTGACAATGCTTGTGCTTATATAGCACATTTCGCCTACGCCTACCGCATAGTTGGGATATTCGGGCTCGTTTACGGTAAGACGGTCTTCCTGCTGGAGAGGAATAGTGATCGTTTCGGTTACAGGAGACGCCTGGTAACGCTTTCCATCTACGCTGTACTCGTAAACAAACACAATTTCCACAGGGTAGCTGTTAGGAACAGCGTCGCTCTTTGCGATAAGGTCAAGGGCAATATTTTCAGTACCCTTTGTGCCTATTTTCTCAAAGAAGAAGGAGTTCGAGGAGTTTGCGGGCGAGAATGCAATACCGCCGTCAACATTATTCGAAGCTCCGTTTACGGTAACCTTAAGGTTCTCGATTACCGCGTCGGACGCAGTATTCTTTATATTTACGCTTAAATTGAAGGTATCGCCTGCTGTTACGAATTCTCCGCCGAAATCATAGTTTTCAATAATAATATTCGGAGCGAAAACGCCGTCACCGCTTCCTGCTGTTTCGGAAGGAGCACAGGGAATTGTAACGCTTGCTTCGGAAGATACAGTACCGTATTCGATAAGAACCGGAATAACCTCTCTTATGGAGCTTATTCCCTTACAGCCTACGATATCGAAGCTGAAATCCTTTGTTTTGCCCGCTTCAATATCAAAATCCACGTATGTAAGACCCTTGTCTATTGCAAATCTTGAACCGTCAAGTCCGAGAATGCTGAGTCTTGCGTTTTCAATTTTTCTTTCGCTTGTATTTTTAAGTGTAATTGAAAGAGTAAACTTTGTGTTTTCCGCAACGTCGGAAGAGCTTACGTTATAGTCGGTCATAGTAAGGTCGTACTTTCCGAGCTCCTGCTTTTCCGCTTCCGGCTTACAGCTTATGATTACAGAGGTTTCGAGGGTCTGTGTTATATCGGGCTTCATAGGATTTACACAATAAACAGCCTGTACGCCGATACTTTCACGCACCGAGGAGATTCCCGAGCAAGCTACGAGAGGGAATGTGACATTACCTGTGCTTCCCTTTTCAATGCTTACGGTCTGCTTTGAAAAGCCCGCGTCAAGAACGAACTTTGTGCTGTCAAGTCCCGAAAGAAGAACCTCGATATTTTCAAGGTCTATGCCACAGCCGTTTTCAAGAGTAAGAGTAAGGTCGAAGCTGTCTCCGGGTTCAATAGTTTCCTTGCTTGTCTCATAGGACTTTATTGTAAGAGCCGATGTATTTACATCGCTTTCTACCTTAACGGGAATCGCATAGGTATATGTACCGCCGATACCGCCCTTCTTGTCGAAGACCTTTACGTCTAAGGAAAGGCTGTACATTCCTGCAGGAGTAGATTCGGGAACAGAAACCTTAAAGATAAATAACGGAACAGACGAAGTGTTTGTTCTTTCGCCTATATCCTCGACGATAATATCCGAAGTCGGCGAAGAAAGCATAGCCGAAACCGTTGCTGCTCTTCCCTCTCCGAAGGATCTTAAACCGATGCTTATCTGTGATGTCTTTCCTGCCTGGAGAACATACGCTTTATTTACCGAAAGGGTAAAGCCCGGAACCGTAAGGTCGTCGGGGTTGGGGTCCTCCGTAACGATGTTGTCGTCAATTACTTCGTTTCCGCCCATATCCTCGCCCTCTGCAAAAGCTGTCACAGAAGCCGATGATACCATAAGCATCATAGCGGTAAATAACGCTGTAAGCTTTAATAAAAATTTCATTCCTTATTGTCCTCTCTTTCCTTTGTCTCATTATCCGTAGTTTTTTCTTCCGGAATATAAACGGGGGTATTTTCCTCTATGCTCGTTATCTCTCCGTCTATTATATGTACGATCCTGTCCGCATAGCCTGCAATTTCAAGATCGTGGGTTACAAGTATAAGCGTAAGATTATGCTTGCGGCACATTTCTACCATAAGGGACATAACATCCTCTGTTGTTTTGGTATCAAGGTTACCTGTAGGTTCGTCCGCAAAGATTACATTAGGCTTCGCAACGAAGGCTCTCGCAATACCTACTCTCTGCTGCTGACCGCCCGACATCTGGCTTGGACGGTGCTTCATTCTTTCGCCAAGTCCTACCGCCTTAAGCATCGCCAATGTACGCTTGTTCCTTATACGCTTCGGAACGCCTTTAAACATAAGAGGCATACCTACGTTTTCGAGAGCGGTAAGCTGTGGGATAAGATTATACGACTGGAAAACGAAGCCTGTGTTTTCCTGTCTGAATCTTGCAAGCTTCTTTTCGTTAAGCTTCGCAATATTCGTGCCGTTTATAAAAATATCGCCCCTTGTGGGCTTCTCGAGACCGGCAAGCATATTAAGAAGCGTCGATTTACCCGAACCCGAAGTACCGAGAATACAGCACACCTCTCCCTTGCTTATTTCGAGGTCTATATTTTTAAGGGCATATACCTTTTCGTTTCCGAGCCGATAAACCTTGCGAAGATTTCTGACTTCGATAAATGCCAATTTCTCACCTCATTCTTACATCATTCTTCTGTCTTTTTCATTATTCAACTGCACTATCTCAGTTAATACAGTTTGTATTATAACACGCGGGACGTTTTTTGTCAACCTTTGTCAAAAAAAGCCTTTTCTACTATATAAAACGCTTTATAAAGGCTTTTAGTTGCAGTAAATGGTCATTTTTTCTTCTTTAAACAGGTGTTTTTGTAACGTGTTACATTTTTCAACATATTCTGTTATAACATCTGACATAAAATGTTACATTAAAGGAACAGTTCAGTATATGTAAGGGGCGGAAAATATAAAACCCCCGAAGAACATAAGTTCCTCGGGGGCATATTTTCTGAAATTACCGCCGCACCGGACGTATGGCTTATAAAACCCGCACGAAGCAGGGTGGGTAAAATCGCCCGACAGGTTCACGCTCCCTTCTTCCGCAGTACGGGAGGTCTGCAATCCGCTGCCGTGGAGAAATCCCTTTTATAATGTGTTGGATTATAGCAACCATACGAAATCGAATGAAGCAGTAAATAAAAGCTTTTATGATACTATTATATCAATTTCCGACAAAATTATTCTTCGTCAAATTCTTCGGTAAAAACCTTCATGAATTCATCGCCGATTTTTGTGTAAAGCTCTTCATCATCAACAGTCTTTAAGGTGCACTGTTCGCTGTCGGGGTCGTCGATAACCTCGAGAATAATAAACTCAACGTCACCGTCAAGCTCATCCTCTTCGGTATAAGGAGTAAGAGCAGCGTACATTTTTCCTTCGAATTCTATTGTTTCGATAACCTCGAACTGTTCACCGTCAAGGTCAACAACTACAGGCTCATATTCATCAAGCATTTCAAGTTCTTCGGACATTTTTATGTTCTCCTTTCATTTTCTTGTCACTCAACATTTTTATTATACAATAACCCTTCCGAAATGTCAATACGGTACACCCCAAAAACCGCAATTTTCTGCACAAATCTTATAAATTGCACACAAAACGGTTGAAAATATCATACAAAATAACCAAGAAAAACCTATTGACTTTGATAAAAAAATATGGTATTCTTATATCAAGGAAAGAGAGAGAAACCTAAAACAAAAGGTAACTCAAAAATTCCGAGGGTTCAGAAAATACCAAAAATCTATTCCTTAAACTTAAGTTCTATACAGAAGATTTCGGCAATTCTGAAATGCAGTCATGCGAACAAGCAGGCTGTAAATTTAACCGGAAAGGGAGCGAGTCCAATGGCATCATCTGAAATAATAACTGAGTCTTTACCGAGCGTTGAATTCGCTGGTTCTGAAAGGCTGTTCTGAAAAATCTGCTTACCTGCCTCGTACAGGTTCAAGAGATTTTTAAATTACGGTGTTTAACCGATTACCTTTGAACAGCGATACGGCGGTAAAGAAGCTGTATGGAACGTCGGCTGTTGCAGTCACACCGCAATATTAGCGTTACATATATAATTTATATGGAGTGGAGTGAGTCCAAAAGTTATTTAAAAGCTTACTCAAGATTACTTTACAGGAAGGTAAATTCCGATGTACTGATATTAATTTTAACCTGAATAAGAAATCTCATTCTTGGAGTTGATTGATTATGATAATCGTAAGAATTTCAACAAAATAATTCAGGAAGGTACAATCCAATGCATTAACCTAACATTAAAATTGAATATATAAAAAGGCTGTGCAGTAGTACAGCCTTTTGAATTTACATAAGAAGGTAAAAAAATGAATGACGAAAAAATAAAAAAGCTTAAAGAAATTATCGGCAATTCAAAAAACATCTGTGTATTTACAGGTGCAGGCATAAGCTGTCCCTCTGGAATACCCGATTTCCGTTCGGAAAACGGTCTTTATAACGAAAAAACAAAGGGCAGTTTTACTCCCGAACAGATTATTTCCCATTCCTTTTTTATGCGTTACACAGAAGAATTCTACAGCTTCTACCGTGACAAGATGATATACGAAAAGGCTGAGCCAAATGACGCACACCGTTACTTTGCCGACCTCGAAGGCAAAGGCAAAAAAGTTACTGTCGTTACCCAGAATATCGACGGACTTCACCAGAAAGCAGGAAGCACCAATGTCCTCGAGCTTCACGGAAGCGTTCACCGTAATTTCTGTATGAAATGCGGAAAATTCTATGACGTAACCGCTGTTACGGGGGCTTCGAGGGTTCCGCTCTGTGAATGCGGAGGAATTATAAAACCCGATGTTGTTCTTTACGAAGAACCGCTGAACGAGGACATTGTTTCAAAAGCAATATCCGCTATTGCGGCGGCAGATACAATGATAATCATAGGCACATCCCTCGTGGTTTACCCTGCCGCATCATACGTGCGGTACTTTAAGGGCGAAAACCTCGTTATTCTCAACAAAACGGAAACCGCCTGTGATAAAAACGCAAGGCTCGCAATATATGACGATATAGTAAACATCGTAAATAAACTCTGAAACAAAAACAAAGGACAGCATTACGCTGTCCTTAAGCTTTAGTTTCCTTTGCCCATAGTTAATTTAAGAGGTATATAACCGCTTTCGATACGCTTATGCGAGGGCTTCTCCATAAGTCCGAAAGCAAAAATAAAAAATATCTCGAACATTCTTTTAAAATATTCTACCGCTCTCATAATTCTTTCCTTTCCCGCTATAGCTTTAGCCTATGATAAAACTATAACCCCCGAATGTGTAAATTATAAGAAAATAAATTAAAATTAAGGTGTAACCTTTCGGGCTTCCGAATTGTCTTATGTACAGAAACGTTTCACGGTATGCCGAAAAAAACAAAAGGACTGATAAAAATAAACACTGTTGAATTTACGGAATATGTTACGAAATTCCAGCCCAATATCTTCCGCCTTGCATACAGCTACGTAAAAAACACAGCTGATGCGGAGGATATTACCCAGGAGGTCTTTCTCCGTCTCTATCGGAGCAATGAAACCTTTATTTCCGATGAAAACGCAAAGGCGTGGCTTATAAGGGTTACGATAAATACGGTGAAGAACTATCTTCTTTCCTTTTACCGCAAGCATAAGGTCGCTCTTACAGAGGATATTGCTCTTAACGATGAAAAGGACTACGCTCTTTTAGAAGCTCTTAACCGCCTTAATAAGAATTACCGTGTAGTAATCTATCTCCATTACTACGAGGGTTATCCTGTAAGCGAAATAGCTTCTATGCTCGGAATTTCGGAAAACAATGTCAAGCAAAGGCTTAAAAGAGGCCGTGACAAATTACGTACATGTCTTACCGACTGAAAGGAACAATTATGAAAAAGCTTAATGATTTATACAGCCAGATTACGCCGAAAACCTCTCCCGAGGAGCTTTCTGCAAGAATAATGAATACCCCCGAATTAAAGAAGTCTCCCAAAAGAAAAGGCTTCCGCCCCGCCCTCGCTTTAAGTGCGGCCGCTATTGCTGTCTCCTCTCTCGTCGTTACCGCCGGAGCAGTTAACGGCTGGGATTACGGTGCGGTTTTCGAGAGTATTTTCGGTGAAGAAAAAACTGAAAACATCATAGAAAATATCGTCCCCGAGGCAACGGTTTTACAGGACACAATCGACAATATGAATTTCGAAATTTCTGCCGTGGCGGCAGACAAGCACAGCGTACTTGCGGTCATTGATATTTATTCCGAAAACGGCTATAAGCTTATAGAAAAAGTCAACGGCAATACCGTTATAAACCCCTTGCTCGATTTATTCATTGATATCAATTCCAATACTACGGGTGCTTATGGTACAGGCATACACATACTTGAAGAAAGCGAGGAAAAAGTACGCCTCGGCATAAGAATGGGTACCGAGGATATGATAAAGGACGAAAAGGTTACTGTAAACGCTTATTTGTTAAAGGACAAGGACGAAAACGGCGATTTTAAGCTTAATAAGGCTTATTCCTGGTCAGCAGAATTCACAGTTGACTACACAGCCGAGGAAATCCGTTACGAAAAGAATATCTTCTTATCTGAAGCCGAGATAAATGCCGTAGAAGTTTCCTCTATTTCTGCTTGTATCGAAGGCAAAAATCTTAACAGCTTCACTGACAATTTCTGGAAAAACGGAGAAGTTTACGCACAGCTTGATAACGGCGAAAAAATAAGCATTACCGATATTACAGGATCAAGCTATACCGAAGGCGATAAAACAGGCTCAACGCTTGTTATTACAGGCTTTGCTGAACCTATAAACCCCGAAGATATTGCCGCTCTCGTAATCGGAGACACTATAATAGAACTTAAATAAGGTAATTATAGTTTTTTGGGGCTGCCGCCCCTTTCCCCTGCCAACCCTTTTATAAAAGTGTTGACCGAAAATTTTCTTTGCTCGCTTCGCTCGTTTTATGAAGACAGAGTTATATATGACAGGCGGATAGCTTCCGCCTGTTATTTTTTTCGACAAAAAATACAGAAAATAATATCCCCTTTTCCTTTCCCTTCCGACAGGCTTCGCTGTCAGAAAAACAGACTTACGGCTATTACAGAAGGATTGCTGTCGCACTATCCGCAAAAAACAGGCTTTCTGTCGGTAAATCTTGCTGGAAAGCCTGTATAAAAGATGCTATTATAGAATTACAGAGAACCTGTCAACTTGGAAAGGAATAATAAAATGTCAATTTTTCAGAAAACCCAGAACGTTTCCCAGAGCAACGCCGTAAATAAGGTTATAGAAATACCCATTTGCTCGATAGTTCCCAATCCTGCACAGCCCCGAGTAATATTCGATGACTATGAGCTGTCAAGGCTTGCAGTAAGTATCCAGCAGAACGGAATTTTACAGCCTCTTACTGTGCGTAGGCTCGAAAACGGCATTTCCTATGAGCTTATTGCGGGAGAAAGACGGCTGAGAGCCTGTAAGCTTCTTAATATGTCCTATGTTCCTTGTATTATTATCGAAGCAAGCACAAAGGACAGCGCGGTCTTAGCGGTGCTTGAAAATCTCCAGCGTGCCGACCTTAATTATATGGAAGAGGCGTACGCTATAAAAAATCTTATCGACTACTACGGTCTTACCCAGGAGGAAACCGCCGCAAGACTCGGTATCGCACAATCGACCATAGCCAACAAGCTTCGCCTTTTAAAGCTTACCGACGAGGAAAAGGCAATGGTCTTACGCTTCAAGCTTAACGAAAGACAGGCGAGAGCCTTGCTCCGTTTAGAATCGGGACGTAGAAAAGGAGCTATCGAGCATATAAGTGCCAACCAGCTTAATACCGTCCAGGCTGACCGCTACATAGACGAGCTTCTTGCGGGGAAGCCGAAGCAGGTCGTAAAAAAGAAATGGAGCTTTAAGGCTGTAAATCTTTATATAAACACCTTCAACAAAACCATTGACGCTATGAAGGAGGCTGGCATAAACTGTGAAGCGAGACGGAGCAAGACCGAGGAATTTATGGAGTATGTTGTAAAGATACCGCTGAGATAAAAAATAAAACGGATACGCACAAAGCCTGTGGGTATCCGTTACATACTTTCGATAAATTTCAATGAAGAATGAATAATGAATGATGAATAATTAAGGTACGCCCGTTGGGCGTTAATTTAAATAATTGACTTGAAAATGTAATTTGATTTAAGGTCTTATTTAAATCCGTCTGCCTGCAGGCAGACACAACAATCCTTCATCCTTCATCATTAATTTTTCATCAGAAAGACTTCTCGATAAACTAAAACGGATACGCACGGTTATGTACGTATCCGTTATTTATTTTAGTTTGAGCTTGCGGCAGCCGCTGAGGCTGATGAAGCACTTATTGTAACAAGCATAGCTGCCTGCTGTGCGGCAAGCATAGCGAGGGTTCCCGTTACTACCGCCGCATTAATCGTCTCGCTGTCAGCGTAAACGCCAGCCACTATCATAGCACTGTGCATAAGACGTGTCTTCTTGTCTATGCTCCAGAAGCCGTAGCCTTCCTGTTCCGAAAGAAAAGCGTCAACGTCAAGTATATCGCTTACGATTTCGTTTACACTCATATCTGTAAGAGCAAGGGAAGCAAGAACCGAAAGCTCAAAATACTTGCTGTACTTTCTTCCTTCGTCCTTAAGTCCGTTATAGATATCAACGATACGCTGTGATTTTTCCTTATAGTCTCCGTCAGCGAGAGAGAGGATATGTGAAAGGGTCTGAACCGAATTTCCGCTTCCGAAAGGCTTTTTAAGATACTTATAGCAATCTTCCATTTCGGTTATAAGTGCCTTTTCGCTCTTTTCCGATAACGCCATAAGCACTGCAAAAACATTGTCCTCGCTGGAGGTAAGGAAGGGATGCTCCTTAGACATAAGCTTATATATCTGCTTGCCCTTTGCGGAAACCTCCATAGCCTCTTCGGGCGAAATAATATCCGCTAAAAGAGTTGCCGTAAATACGAGGGACTCGTTTCCGAAGAAGTATTTCTTAAGTGCGTCATAAATCTTCGATATTTTTTCGAGCTTCTCATCGGGAGACGGGTCAAGAGCAAGCTTTGCAACGAGAGGAAGCAAAACGTTGCCTCTGAAGCCGGAAAAAACGCCCTTGTTCTTTTTTACGAGCTTCTTGCAGTATTGTATCTTCTCTTCGTCCGCTTTTCCTTTGAGCATCATAGCACTTACAGGAATAATATAGGTATTCTCCCATTTGAAGATATCCTTCATCATATCTCTGTCGGATATGAACTGCTGACTGGCGGTGTTAAGTATTTCTTTCATTGTTTATATTTCCTTTCCCTTTTTACTTATTCGCCCTGCTTAGCCCTTACATAGTCAACGATAAGCTTTACTGCATTATCGATGCCTATATCGGAGTTTACCGAGAGGTCATAGGTCTGTGCCTTGCCCCAGGCGTCGTCAGCGAAATAATTGTAATAAGCTATACGGCTCTTATCCTGCTTCTGGACATAGGATTTATAGTTATCAGCCTTTTCGCCGTATTCGTTCTTTACACGTTCAGTACGGCTTAAAAGAGGAGCATGGATAAAGATATTGATAACGCTGTCTCTGCCTCTTAAAACATAGTCCGCACATCTTCCTACGATAACACAGCTTTCCTTTTCCTGTAAATCCTTTATAACCTTCGACTGTGCAATAAAAATCATATCGGAGGCAGGAAGAATCTGGCTTCCCATATAGAGATGATATAAAAGGCTCTGGGTCTTTTTCTGGTCATTCTGGCGTACGAAATCAACGGTATAACCGCTCTCCTTCGCAACGAGGGAAAGAAGCTCGCCGTCATAGAAGCTTATACCGAGTGCCTCAGCAACCTTTTTACCGATTATTCTTCCGCCCGAGCCATATTCTCTCGAGATAGTTATAACAGTCTTTTTCATATAAACACCGTTCCTTTCTTATATGTAAAGTAAACGGCAAGAGTACCGTTTTTTACAGATATATGTGCTTCTTCGCCGGTAAACTCGTTGCTTACTCCGAGAGGAAACGAGTTATCGAGGGTATAGTCCGAAAGCTCATATTTAAGCCCTTTAAGACTTACCCCTTCGGAAATGTCCGAAAGGGAAAATACCGAAACATATCCGCCCTTACTGCCCTTTAAGGTCAGCTCTCCGTCCTTTACGGCGGTAATGATATAGCCGTCTCCGTAAAGGTAGAGCCGAAGCCCCTTTTCAGCGAAATATTTAAGATGCTGGATATTTGCGAGAGTATGGTCGAGACGTCCGCCCGTACCGCCGTATATATGGAACACCGTACAGCCTTCCTCGGCACCCTTTTTTATTGCCTCGAACATATCCGTAGTGTCCTTTTCGACGGGGAGAACGGTCGTATTTTCGTTTTCGGGGACAGCCCCGAGGGAATCGAAATCGCCTATAACAAAATCGGGGGAAATACCGTATTTTTCCGTAACCTTAAGTCCCCCGTCGGCTACAATAACCATATCCGCTTTTTCCGTTTCGGCAGGGCTTCCGAAATACTCGCCCGCACCGAAGCAATGACATATTTTCTCAGTTTTCATACCTCAATTATACCCCATTATCTGAAATTTGTCAACAATCAAAGCTTGTTTTTATGCTTTGGATTTATGCAAAATCACAATCAGCTCATAGCATTCAGCATTTCAAAAAGCTTTTCCTCCGAAACGCTTACGATTTTTATTTCGGGAAGAGCGGAATATCCGCATACCGAAATAAAAAGGTCATCCTCCGTTACAGTATTGAAAAGCTCGCCTCTTTCAATAAGCTCCGAGGTCTCGGTTTTATCGAAGCCTTCGGAAAAGCCCTTTCCCGTAAGCTTCCCCCTCGCCTCCTTCATACACCATAAGCGACAGGTCTCAAAGGAGGGCGATACATCACCGCCCAGAACAAAATCAAGCTCCTTATCCGTACATATCTTTGACGTAACCTTTAAGTTACAAGGTCTGAAATCCTGGATATCGAGGCCGATTTCTTCATTACTGACAACACATCCGCTGTAACCGCCCGAGTGGCTTATACTGAAATGGATATCGGGATAACCGGAGAGAAAGGGCTTCCCTTTTTCGCCGTAGGAAAAGGAGGGAGCAGAGGATATAAGCTGTTCCTCAAAAAGACAGTACCTTAAAAGAGCATAGGCATATATTTTTTCCCTTTTTACCTTTACGCTGTTTATACCGCCCAGCTTTTCCCTTCTCTCTTCGGAAAGAAAGGGGATAAGCTCGTTTTCTTTTTCGCCGTTTTTAAGTATATATATGTTCATGATTATTCCTTTAACATTATTTCTCAGAAATCAGCCTTTATAAATTCATAAGGATAGTTATTCTTCGGGACAAACATATAAAAAACCCCTGAATTTCTTTTTTGTGCCGAGTAAAAGAGATTAATATCGGGATAATTGATAATGACCGCATCCCTGCTGTCCTGTATCATCTCAAAGGTTTCTGCCGTAATCTTAAACTCCTTTTCCTTATCCCTGCCGTATTCCTGTGCCCGAAGAAGATAAGGGTAGTCCTTATCATTGTTCTCCGCTATGGAAATTATCCTGTATTTATCAACGCATACAACGTAAAACACACTTAAATAGTCATAGTTCTGCTTTATGTTTACGCATAAAACCGCAATAACTGTTATTCCGATAGCTAAGAAGCCCAGAACCTCATTTCCGAAGCCTAAAATTCCGTTTACGGAATCGCTTCTTATACTCGAATCAGTATACGCTTCCGCAAGATTTTTCACATATCCGTCATCAAAAATGCTGAATAAATAAAACAAAAACAGGACTATACTGACAACGACCGCAAGCGAAAGACAGAGGAAAATTATTCTCTGTTTTTTTCTTCTTTTTGAAACGGCAATTTCAGCTAATTCCCTTTCATCGTCGGAAAGCCGTTCCGAATATTTATCAACATACATTTTTAAAGCCCCCTTTATAAAAAAATCCTCCGCGGTTCTGCGGAGGACTTGGATATTTCTGCGACACTGGCTACCGCATAATTATAATAAAATTCTCGAATCACAGTATTCGCATTCAAGTACATCGCCTGATCTTCTGAAGCTGTGGGGGAGGTACTTTTCAGTATTGCAGATACATTTCGGATTCGTACAGGTAACATCCTTTACGATTTCGCCTCTTAAAAGGGGCTTACAGGTCATCTTGAAATCAAGCATAGAGAGTATGAGTGCCATACGCACATACATACCGTAGTTTGCCTGCTTGAAATAAAGTGCACGGGGATCGTCGTCAACCTCAACCGCAATTTCATCAACACGGGGAAGAGGATGAAGAACGATAAGCTCCTTCGACGCAAGCTTCATCTTTTCTGTATCGAGGCAGTAAACGTCCTTCTGTGCCTCGTATTCCTCGGGAGAAGCGAAGCGTTCACGCTGGATACGGGTCATATAAAGCACATCAAGCTTCGGAAGTGCTTCCTCGAGGGTGTTGTATTCCTCGTAGGTCTTTCCGCTGGCGGAGATATAATCCTTTATGTATGTGGGAACCTTAAGCTCGGGAGTAGAGATAAGAATAAACTTGTTTCCCTCGTAGCAGGAAAGAGCCTTTAAGAGAGAATGAACGGTTCTGCCGTTTTTAAGGTCGCCGCAGAAGCCTACAGTAAGGTCGGTAAGTCTTCCCTTCTCCTCGCTTAAGGTAAGAAGGTCGGTTAAGGTCTGTGTGGGGTGAAGATGACCGCCGTCGCCTGCATTGATAACAGGACAGTCAGCAGTAAGAGCGGCGGCTTTTGATGAGCCTTCGAGATAATGACGCATTACAAGAATATCGGCATATTCGCTTACAATCTTTGTTGTATCCTTAAGGTTCTCGCCCTTTGCTACGGAAGAGGTAGAGGGGTTATCGAAGCCGATAATTCCTCCGCCTAAACGGAGCATAGCTGTCTGGAAGCTCATCTGTGTACGGGTAGAGGGCTCATAGAAGAGCGTTCCCATAATTTTTCCTCTGCAGGCACCCGCATATACCATAGGCGATTCCATAATATCGTGGGCAAGCTTTATAATAGAGTTCCACTGTGAAACTGTAACATCGTTAAGGTCAATAAGATGGGTAGGAGCTTTCATTTTTTATTCCTTCCTTGTTTTTATTTGTCTTAAATTATATCATTACGGACGGTCATTGTCAATAATAAATTCTTATATTCTTTGTAGTGAATGCATATTGAAAAAAACGTCGGAATATGCTATTATTTTTAATATACAACGAATTAAAAGCGAAAGGAAAAGAAATATGAAAGCAAAAAACTATTCCGCAATAATCGAAGATACCCTTACCGAAACAAAAGCCCTCTATCTTTTTATATGCCTTGTTGAGCTTGTACTGGGCGTATTCCTTATGTTCTTTTCAGAAATTACCTCACAGATTCTTACCATTGTTCTCGGTGCTGTACTTGCGGGCGTAGGCGTTTTCAATATCATTTCCTATCTTATGAATACCTCCTCCTCCTTCCGCCAGGGTATTCTTTCGGGCGTTATCTCTACCGCTCTCGGTATTGCCTTTATCGCACAGGCGGAAACTATCGTAAACGTAACCTCGATTATCCTCGGCGTCTTTGTTATATTCGAAGGGCTTACCTGCTGTAAGCGTTCGATACTTATGAAAAAGCTCGATTTTGATAAATGGTTCATTCCCCTTATAATTGCCCTTTTAGCCAGCGTTTTCGGTTTTCTTATCCTTATTTTCCCCGACTTTTTCGAGGACGCTATAACTATTATCGTAGGCATACTCCTCGCTATAGAGTCGATACTCGGAATATGGTCGATAATATTCCTTATCTCCTTACGCAAGAAGGCGGAAGAAAAGCTTACAGAAGACGAAAAGAAGGCAATTGTAGTTAAATAACAGCAAGCGGACGGCAGAAAATGCCGTCCGTTTTCAAGGCTTAAAGCAAGGCTTGAAAACCGATGAAGGATGAATAATGAAAGATGAATGATTAAGGTATTGCCTTCGGCAATGGATTTAAAATACAAAGACATCCGACAGAGAATAAAACAAGGTCACAGCATACTGTGACCTCTGGCTGTCGAAAAAGTCATTTTTAGCGAAAAAGTAAGAGTGAAAAGTGATGAGTGATGGAATCGCCTACGGCGATGGATTTAAATAAAACTCTGCACAAACGCGCTTCATAAAAGGCTTTTTTAAAATTCACGCCCACA
>JAGANY010000029.1 GCA_017624025.1 Ruminiclostridium sp.
CCCACAGGGTAATACCCTGTGGGTCTTAAATTTATATTAAAAGTCTTTGGAAGAGGGTTCGGGAGAAAGCCTTTCTTCAGAAAGGTTTCTCCCGATAACACCTATAAAAGCTTCTATAAGAACAGTGCACTTATTACTGTGCTGCTTCGAGATCCTTAACGCTTACTGTTGCGTCGATAAGCTTAGAGGAATCTCTTGCGAGAGAGATAACGATATTTGTGGATCCTGCCTTTAAGCCTGTTAAAACGAGGATACACTGTGTACCTGTATTTGTAGGTGTGCAGCTTGTAATATAGCTTACAACAGAAGGATCGGAAATATAAACGTTATAGTCGGAACGGTTTACACCATTAGCAATATTAAAAGTAAATACTCTTGAAGTGCCCTTGATAATAGGTGTCTTGAAGTCGTTTCCGCTTGCCCAGCTTATCTTCTGGGAATCGGTAAGGGATTCGTAACCGAGAGCAACAGGTGTTGCTGCTTCATCGAGCTCTCTTACTGTACCGGAGAAGTTACCGGGGATACTGGACTTATCATAGCAGGAATCCTTATATGTGTATGTAAAGATTTCTGCAAAGCAGGTAATGTTCTTGCCGTTACCAACGTTAGGAATAACCTTTGTAGTTACGGTAAATTCATAAACCTTATTGGGAGCGAGTTCGCCGCATGATACAAGATACTTTGCGAGACCCTTTGCTGTATCTGTTCCCTGATAAGAATATGTTGCAGTTGCACCGCCGGGAATCTTTATAGACTGGATAGCTGTTTCTGTATCTATATAGATCATGATTTCAGCAGACTTTAATGTCTGTGTAGCGGAGTTGTTCTTTACTCTGAGAGTATATGTAAGAACGTCGTTTGCAAAAATCTTCTGATTATTTACAAGGTTTACGGTCTGGCCGTCTTCAGCACTTGTTACCTTGGAAGAAGAGAATTCAAGAGATGTGTTGCCGAAAACATTGGACTGGAGTGCGAGGTCAACGCCGGATGCTGTAGATGTGAATACGGTATTTGTAGTTGCATAGGTTTCGTTGAAGAAAGCACTGTTTATAGCGTTATTATAGCTGTTTACAGCTATAAGGAGAACGCCTGCAGCAGTATATGCACCGCCGCTCTTGATAGTAATCTGGGGGAATGCAGAAGAAACAGCCTGGTTGCCGCCTGCGATTACAGTAGGATATGCACGGTACTTCTGACCGTTGAACTGGAATACAACCTTATACTTTGTATCGCCCTTAGCCTGTGTTAAGATATAGCTTCCGGCAACACCGTTTATTGTTGATGTTACAACAGTTTCATCATACTTGTTTGTAGTAGTGTTGAGGAGGTGAACCTTGATACCGTTGACGCCTGCTTCAGCCGCCTGGTACTTACCGTCGGAGGTTGTATTTACGCTTGTATCATCCCATACACGACCGCTTATCGTGTACTTGCTGGACTTAACCTTATATTCGTATATAGCAACCTTACTGTCGGAATAACCCTTGGACTGTGCGGCAATTTTAAGAACTGTGTTCTCGGTAAGCTCGATAGGCTTTGTATAAATAGTACCGTACTTGATGGGGTCTGAGCCGTTTGTTGTGTATAAAATTCTTGACTTGTCTGTCTTACAGTCGAGAACGATCTTTACGGATTCGGAATATTCCTTATCTGTGGGCTTATCGGCAAAAGGAGCAAGACACTGTTCAACAGTAACGCTTCTTGTCTTAACCTTACTGTACTTACCGCCCTTATAAGCAACAGCCTTAACTGTTGTGTCTTCATCAACAAGGAACTTGCCTGTGTATTTTTTGTCATTCTTGTTGGGTTCAGTACCGTCTGTTGTATAATAAATAGTAGTACCTGATGTGTCGCATTCGATCTGGAAACGCTTGCCGCCGTATGCTTTATATACTGTTATCTCGGGCTTGTCGATGCTGGAGCTTACGATATTTTCTTCTTCATCGTCCTCGAGGTCGCCTTCGATATAGCTCTTTAAAAGCTTAAGGTCCTTAGCACTAAGACCGCCGCTTCCGTCCATATCACAGTTGTCCTTACAGATATAGGAGGTCTTTCCTTCTCTGTAATTCTTGTAACGTGTATAGTCTGCTTCGTCAACAATACCATTGCCTGTTGCGTCGCCCTTAAGAGTAGCAACCTTTACAGTCTTTGTCATAACTGCACTCTTAGAACCGTTCTTTACAGCAATAGCACGGATCTTTGTATTCTTTGTGATTTTAATAAGACCTGTGTATTTCTTGGAGCTTGTAGTAGGAACGCTTCCGTCAGTTGTATAGTAAATTGTAGCACCGGAGGTTGAGCTCTTAAGCTTTATCTTTCTTACGCCGGGTGTGCCCTTGATTGTATATGTAGGCTTTGAAACGGTAGCCTTATAATCAATCGAAACAGAATCCTGGATCAATTCCGTCTGAGCGAAGGCTGTTACCGGCATAGATGTAAAACCGATTGCCGCCGCTGTCAACACCGCTGCGATTTTTCCCTTTAAATACTTCATTATTAATCTTCCTTTCTTGAATTTCCGGACGAGGTTTTAAAACCCTCTATTTTATAAAACAGTTTTAATCAGCCAAAAGTGACATCAAAAACGGAATTTTTTTATAAAACTGCCGTTTTTTGTACAAATGCATAAAAATGCATTTCGGATAATCAGAATTCGCTGTCAACTTCACCATCACCGTCAAGATCATGGTTACAGTTCGCTCCGATCATATCTCTTCCGCGTACATAGTACTTGTCACGCTGGAACTTTACAGCTTCGTCAAGAATACGCTTTACTTCCCTCGGACGGCGAACAGATTTAAGATATTTCGCGGGAGTATCTGTATCCTTCGACATAAGCGTAATTGTGCCGCAATTTACAATACGCTGGAAAAAGCTGAAGTTCATCTGTTTGTCGAAGACTCTGTATAACTCAATCTCATCTTCCTTCACGTTGAATAATCCGACTTTTGTATAGAGAGAAGTATCGGTAATAATATATCTCGTAAAGGATATCGGAAGACCCATTATACACTTTTTACCTGTCCAGAGAACTTCTCCGTAATCACGGCGGAGCTTTTCCATATTCATAATCAGCACAACCTTTCTGTAAAACATAAAATGCCGTTTAAAACCACACTGTATTATACCGCATAATACAGCTAGTATAATTATACAACGTTTTCCTGATAATGTCAACATATTTTTGGGCAAAGAATTGAAAAAACAATAAAATAAGTTACATTTTTCCCGGATTTTCAAAAAAATGTCCGCTGTACCGAAAAAGTACAGCGGACAGTAATTATTTCTTAAGTAAATCTCTGATTTCAGTAAGAAGTTCAAGCTGGGGGTCGGGAGCGGGAGCAGCAGCTTCTTCTGCAGCAGCCTCTTCTTCTTCCTTCTTCTTGAGAACTTCTGCTTTTGTCTTGATAGTGTTGATAACCTTAACCATTAAGAACACACAGATAGCGATAAGGAAGAAATTGATAAGAGCGTCGAGAAATACACCGTAACGGATAGCGAGTTCTTCTTTTACTACTGTTTCGCCTTCCATAACTGCTTCGGAAAGAACCACCTTAAGCTCAGCAAAATCAACATTACCTGTTAAAAGGCCGAGAGCGGGAGTAATGATATCGGATACAACGCTGTTTACTATTTTTGTAAACGCACCGCCGATGATAACACCGACTGCCATATCCATTACATTACCACGGGATATGAATTCCTTGAATTCGCCTATAATTGTTTTTTTCTTTTCTGCCATTGTTTTTGATTCCTTTCAATTTTATTCAGCGGCACCAAAGCCGAATATTCCGAAATAACATTTCTGCCCCTCGGGGATAACGATTTCTACTGTATGCTCAGCACATTCATCATCATCAATAATGTACTCCGCAACAGGATTGTTCCAGCCGTCAGATTTGTTGGAAACGGCTGTGCCTGTAAGCTCGCCGTCAACATAGATTTCTGCTGTACCGAAGGTCTTTGCATTGTTCACTTTGAATACCATAGCAAGCTTCTTGCATGTTACGTTAAACTTAAGGGAAGCTCCTGTTTCATCACGGAACTGCCAGCCGTTCTTGAACCAGTGGTGTCCGTTTTCGGATTCGGAGAAGCCGTTAAGCTCAACCTCGAGATTTGTGCTGTCGAGGAAGGTCATATCTGCGTAATCGCCGCTGTATAAGGGTTCAGGAAGATTCTTGTCAACCTCGCCTGTCTTATCGCTGTCAATTGCAAGCACTTCTTCGAAATAGTTGATAACGAAATCACGTATCATCTTGCTGCCTTCAACATTGGGGTGAGACTGGTCAGCAGAATAGTCGCTCCAGCTCATTCTTCCTTCCTGCATTTCTACCCATACGGAGTCGGGTAAGCTAATCATAGGAAGACCGTAATGCTCGCCTATCTGGCTCATATGAGGCTGGCAGGTATGTCCGTTTTCAACGATAGTAAAGAGAAGAACTACCGCAATATCCTTGTCCTGTGTAAGAAGAGTACGTACAAGAGATTCATAAGCGTTCTTATAATTCGCTTCCATACCGTCGTTTACAGCAAATTCAACGAATACAACGTCGGGATCGTAAGCAAGAACGTCACGGTCAAGACGTACATTTCCGAGGATAGAGGGAGTACCGCTGAGACCTGCATTGACATAAGTAATTTCAGACTCAGGGAACTGTTCGTCAAGCCACTTTGTTGACATATCGACCCATTTTTCTTCGGTTTTAAGAGTAATGTTGTCGCTGTAGCCCTCGGTAATAGAACCGCCTATATATGCAATCTTTACGTCCTCGCCGTTGGCTGCCTTCTGGAACACATTGGAAATGCGTGTCATATCTCCTGTAGTCATAAGGGAGCGTTTAACCATAAGGTCGTATATCTCTTCTTCGGAAAGAGAGCTGTAATCAATTTCAGCTGTTGTTTCTTCTGTTGCCACAGTCGTTTCCTCCACCGCTGTTGTTGTTTCCGCTTCGCTCGCCTGGGTATCAGCAGCCGCTGTTGTTGTACCTGTAGCTGCTGTTGTAGTTTCAGCAGCAGGAGTTTTTGCACAGCCTGCAAGCATAGAAACCGCAAGCAGCAAGGATGTTAATCCGGTTAATTTTTTCTTCATAATGACTCCTTAGTAAGCTTAATATCTTAACATAAATTTTAACAAATATCATCACAAAAGTCAATAAATTTTAATAAAATATATCGGACGGTATAAAACTCTGAATAAAAAAACAGCTATGGTTAAAAATATCAGTAAGACTCGGGATGTAACCTATAAAACAGTCCGCAAGGACAGGAAAGGAACTGATATTATGAATATAAAAAGAGGCGAAATCTATTATGCAGATTTAAGCCCTGTGGTAGGCTCCGAACAGGGCGGAGTAAGACCGGTACTTATAGTCCAGAACGACATAGGCAACAAGCATAGTCCTACAGTTATTGCCGCTGCTATTACGAGCCAGCGTGAAAAAACAAAGCTTCCTACCCATATTTCGCTTAACGCTGTAAGCTGTGGGTTGGCAAAGGATTCTGTCGTGCTTCTTGAACAGGTACGCACGCTGGATAAAAAGCGTCTTAAGGAACGTATGGGCGAGCTCGGCACCAACGATATGCACAAGGTCGATAACGCTCTTTCCGTAAGCTTCGGTCTTGGAAATACTCATACCTGAATTCTTAGCTATCCCTTTACCGCTCTGTTTTATTACAGGGCGGTTTTATTTTTGCTTATAACACCATAAATAAACGATTCTTTCCGATTTTATAATTTTTTAAATACTTTTATCAGCAAAACAGCCAAAATTGTTGATGTTTATTAGTGAATTTTGCCCTTGAAAAAATTCTGTAAAGGTATATAATAAAGAGGTACGATTTTTCGCGGTATATCTATATATAAATAGGTATATCTTAAACATAAACAGAAAGGACGATTATCTATGAATAATACAGTTCAGACAATAATCGAAATGGATAAGGCGGCAAGGCTTAAGGTAAGCAACGCTAAAATCCAGGCACAGACCTTAACAGAAAATGCTGAAAAGAAGCGGATAAAGCTTACAAAAAAATATAAGGAAGCGACAGAAACAGAAGCTGAACGTATCTGTGACGATATAAAAAAGGGTTCCGAGGCCGAGATAGAAAAGATTCGCTCCGACGCTGACGAAAAATGTAAGCGTCTCGAGGCCGCAATCAAAAAAAGCCGTGCTTCAAGAATAAGCGAAATAACTAAAAGAATTTTCGAGGGTACAGAATAAATGGCTAACAGTGCAGTTGCCGCAAAAGCAAAAGCCCGTTTCGGCCAGTTCCTGAAAAAAGCCGATTATGACAATCTTATCCAACGCCGTACTATAAGCTCGGCTGTCGGATACTTAAAAGGAACGCCTCGTTACAGGCCTGTTTTTGCAGACATTGATGAAAACACCGTTCATCGCGGTACCGTCGAAGAGCTTTTAAGCCAGCACGTTTTTAAGAATTATATCCGTGTTAAAAAATTCGGTACAGGAAAAATGAACGGAATACTTGATTTTTACATAAAAAAGAACGAAGCAGACCAGATAATTAAGGTTATTACCGCTATTGCTTCAAAAACCCAGCAGAACTATTATCTTAATCTCCCTGTATATCTTATGGATTACCTCGATTTCGACCCTGCAAAGGCGGCGAAATGCAAGGATTTCAAGGAGCTTTCCGAAATACTCGGTGGATTAAAGATATATAAGCCTCTTATACCCCTTCTTAAAAGCGATACGCCCGATATAAACAAATGTATAACCGTTGTGGACAGCTGTTATATAAAGTGGGTGTTTGATGCAGTAAACAAAAGCTTTAAGGGCAAGGAAAAAGAAAAAATAAAGAGATTTTTCCTTCGCCGTACGGATATGGATAACATTCTCCTATGTTACAGGCTTAAAAAATTCTTCGATGAAGACGAAGAATTTATAAAGAACCTCGTTATCCCCTATTACTACCGTATAAAACCCATAGATATAGACAATGCCCTTAAAAACCAGAACCCCACAGAAGCACTTATTTCCATTATGGAGAAAAAGTGTGTGCCGAAAAGAATAGCTATTGACGAGGATTTCCCCGAGCTCGGAATTATGAAAGCAGACTATGAATTCTTCCGTCATAAGCTCTTTCTTACAAACGACGAGACCGAAGCGATTTTTTCTCTGCTTGTCCTTGCAGACAACGAGCGTACAAACCTTCAGAAAATTATCGAGGGAATACGCTATGGCGAAAACCCTTCGGAAATCGAAAAGCTTATTATTATTTAAAAAAGGATGATAGATAAATGGCAATAGAAAAACTGACGCTTGTAAACGTCGAAGGGCCTATAAAAAAGGTAAATAAGACCCTTATACGTTGCTGTGAAAGCGGTTATTTCCATATAAGCCCTCCTCCCGATGTATCGGGAGCTCATCTCGAAGCAAAAAGCCTTCGTGATAAGGGTCAATATGAGCGTATGATAAAGCGTTGCCGGTTAATAGCCGAAAAGCTCGGCATAACGCTGGACAAAAACGCTCCTTACGATAATATCGAATATAACATAAGTATCGACTTTAAAAATTATCTCGATAAGATCGAAGAAAAAATATCCGTTGTTACGGAAGAAAAAACATCCCTCGAAACCTCTATAAAATCTCACGGTGCAATTTACAACAACCTCATTCAGCTGGTTGACTTCAACGCAAGCTTCGAAGAGCTTTTTGCCTGTGAATATGTAAAGATACGCTTCGGACGTATCCCGATAAATAATATACGGAAGCTCGAATTCTATGAGGATAAGCCCTATTTCTTCTTCCGCTTCAAAAACGAACAGGAATATGCCTGGTGTCTTTACCTCGCTCCTGCATCCTGCAGCAAGGACGCCGATTACCTCTTTAACTCCCTCGGATTTTTAAGAGTTCATCTTCCCGAATATCTTAACGGAAGCAGTAACGAAGCAAGCGAAAAGCTTCTTGCAACTATCCGTACGGAAACCGAAAAGATGGAGCTGCTTGATAAAAAGCTTGAGGAAATCTCCGAAGATCAGGGCGAAAAGCTTTCACAGGTTTACGCAAAACTTATTGCTCTCGATAACAGCTACGAGCTTCGTGCCAACGTTCTCGTTATCGACAGCCGTTTCCACTTCTCCGGATATATCCCCGAGCGAAAGGAAAAACAGTTCAAGGCACTTCTTGAACAATCCGAAGACGCTGAGGTTACGACCGTTCCAAGCGACGACAAGGAAACGCCTGTAAAGCTTAAAAATAACTGGCTCTTCAGACCCTTTGAAATGTTCGTAAAAATGTACGGTCTCCCTGCCGCAAGCGGTGTTGACCCGACTCCTATAGTAGCAATAACCTATATGCTCGTTTACGGCATAATGTTCGGCGATGTAGGACAGGGATTATGCATCTCCCTCCTCGGATTGCTGCTTACTAAGTTCAGCAAGGTTGCCCTTGCTCCGATTATGACCCGTATCGGACTTTCAAGTGCGTTGTTCGGCGTTCTTTACGGCTCGGTATTCGGAAACGAACATATTATTACTCCATTCTTCCATATTCCCGAAATATATACGCTTCTCGGATACGAAGAGGCTCCCGAAAACATCTTCGGAATATCCTCGGTTCTTCTTATTGCGGCACTTCTTGTAGGCGTTACGCTGGTAGTGCTGTCGATGATTATAAATATGGTTGTATGTATTAAGTCCGGTGATGTTGAAAACGGTCTTTTCGGAGCAAGCGGACTTACCGGCTTCGTTTTCTACGTTGCACTTATTTTAGGTGCAGGCGGTACATTTATCGGTCTTGACCTCTTAAAGCCCTGGTACATTGCTTTATTTATAGTTCTTCCCCTCGTTCTTATGTTCTTTAAGGAGCCTATCCTTCACCTTATGAACGCTGAAAAATCAGCAAAGACTGGAAAAAGCAATATAGATACAGGTCTTAAAAAGAAGCTTGATATGATGATGGTTGACGAAAGCGGAGCAAAGCATAAAAAATCCGTCGGCAACTTCATTATCGAAGGCGTAATCGAGCTTTTTGAAACCTGTCTTACTTATCTTACAAATACAATGTCCTTCTTACGTATAGGCGGCTTTATTTTAAGCCACGCAGGTCTTATGCTTGTTGTAAACGTACTCGCAGGACTTACAGACGGCGGTATAGGATATATCGTTGTCCAGGTTTTAGGGAACGCATTCGTAACAGGCGTAGAAGGCTTCCTCGTTGGAATCCAGGTTCTTCGTCTCGAATTCTACGAGCTTTTCAGCCGTTTCTTCAAAGGCGGCGGAAAGCCCTTTAACCCCGTAACAATTGACAGCAATCTTGCTGCATTATCAAATAAGTAATTTAATCTTCGGAGGAAACAAAAATGTTATTATTCTTATTACCTTTATTCGCAGTAGCTCTTATTATTATTCCCCTCGCTTTAGCTATAAGAAAGCAGAAGCTCGGCTTAGAATTCAGCCGTAAGAAAACAATTCTTTTAAACGGCGGTACATTTATGGGCGTTATGATACTTATGACAATCTTTATGCCTGTTCTTGCAAGTGCTGAAGGTGCTGAAGCTGTTGCAACCGCCGGAGTAACCGTAGGCGAAGGTATAAAGGCTCTCGCTGCCGCTCTTTCTACAGGTATGGCAACAATCGGTACAGGTATTGCGGTAGGTAATGCCGCAACAGCAGCTATCGGAGCTACAAGCGAAGACGAAAAGAACTTCACAAAGTCTCTTATCTTCGTAGCCCTCGGTGAAGGTGTCGCTATCTACGGTCTTTTAATTTCTATCCTTATTCTTTTCAGCTGATTTTAAGAAAGGTATCTGTGTTATGAGATGTTTTCTTATAAGCGATAATATCGACACTAAGCTCGGAATGAAGCTTGCGGGAATTGACGGCGTAGTCGTACACGAAAGAGAAGAGATTCTTTACGCTCTCGAAAACGCTATGAACGATAAAGAAACAGCAGTTATACTTATTACTAAAAAACTGACTGACCTTTGCTCTGCTGAGATATACGACTATAAGCTCAACAGGAGCAGACCACTTATCGTTGAAATACCCGACAGACACGGCGATTCAAATATTTCCGATACGATTTCCGACTATGTAAGCGAAGCTATTGGTCTTAAGATTTAACTGGGTCATAAAGAAAGAAAGGTATTATTATGGAAAAAAATACAGCGAAGCTTAATATGCTTCGCAAGGAAATAGAAGCCTCTTCCGATAAAGAAGCCACAGCTATAATCGATAATGCGGAAGCTTCGGTATCCGAAATGCTCGGAAAGCTCGAAAAAAAGCTCTTATCGGAACAGGAAGGAAATGTCCGTAGAATTACGGAGGCATTTAAGACAAGCGAAAGAAAAAGGGTTTCCGAAGTAAGATACGAGGAAGGAAAACGTGTTCTTTCCTATCGTAACGAGCTTGTTGATACTCTTTTTGCTGAAATCAGAGAAATACTTTTAAAAAGCGTTGATACTCCCGAATATGACAAGTATCTTAAAAACGCTGTTGAAAAGGCGTCCGGCGTTATTTCTCTTAAAGAAAACACCAAGGTTTTCTGTAAACCCTCACATACCGAAGCAGTAAAATCGGCTCTCGGTATAAACTGCAATATTCTCGAATCAAACAGCATCGATATAGGCGGTATTATTTTTGAATGTGCTGAAACAGGTATAATTATAGACCTCTCTCTTGATGCTGCCCTTGAAAACGAAAGAGAGAAGTTCTCTTCGTTAAAAGAAATGCAGATTTAAAATCCGAAAGGAGCATAAAGCTTGAATACAGTATATGCAATAAACGGTCCTGTTATAAAGCTGCTTAAGACTAAGGCCTTCGCAATGCGTGAGATGGTTTACGTAGGCGAAAAGAAGCTTATCGGCGAAGTTATCGGCGTAAACGATGAATATACAATAATCCAGGTTTACGAAAATACCGCCGGCCTTAAAATAGGCGAAAAAGTTGAAGGTACAGGCGGACCGTTAAGTATAACATTAGGACCGGGTATAATTTCTGATATTTTCGATGGTATTGCCCGTCCCCTTAAGGCTATGATAAAGACTGACGGCTGTTTTGTAACAGAAGGAAGCAATATTCCTACTGTTGACTTTACCCGTGAGTTCGACGTTACGGTAACAGCCAAAGAAGGCGATATTCTCGAAGCAGGTATGGTATTTGCAACCTGCCCCGAAAGCTCTTTGATTATAAACAAAGCTATGATTCCGCCGTATATGGATAAATGCGAAGTAACCTTTGCTGCCGAAAACGGAAAATATCATCCTAACGATACAATTATAAAGGTTAAATATAAAGGCGAAGAGGTTGCTCTCGACCTCTGCCAGCGTTGGGCAATAAGACAGCCCCGTCCCGTTAAGCGCCGTATTCCGATAAATACCCCTCTTATCACAGGTCAGCGTGTCCTCGATACAATTGCTCCTATCGCTAAGGGCGGTACTGCCGCTATCCCCGGAGGCTTCGGAACCGGTAAGACTATGACACAGCATCAGATTGCAAAATGGTGTGACGCTGATATTATTGTATATATCGGATGCGGTGAACGAGGAAACGAAATGACACAGGTTCTCGAAGAATTCTCCGAGCTTATCGACCCTAAGTCCGGCAAGCATCTTACCGACCGTACCGTTCTTATTGCAAACACCTCGAATATGCCTGTTGCCGCAAGAGAGGCTTCTATATATACAGGTATCACTATTGCGGAATATTACCGTGATATGGGTTATGATATTGCTATTATGGCGGACTCTACTTCCCGCTGGGCAGAAGCCTTAAGAGAAATCTCCGGAAGACTTGAAGAAATGCCTGCCGAAGAAGGCTTCCCCGCATATCTTCCCTCCCGTCTTTCCGAATTCTACGAAAGAGCTTCGAATTCCGTTACCCTTTCGGGCGAAAGAGGAAGCGTTACTATTATCGGTGCGGTTTCACCACAGGGTTCCGACTTCTCCGAGCCTGTAACACAGAATACAAAGCGTTTTGTACGCTGCTTCTTAGCACTGGACAAATCTCTCGCTTATGCAAGACATTATCCTGCTATTAACTGGATAACCAGTTATTCGGAATATGTTGATGACTTTGCGGATTATTACAAGGAAAATGTCGGCGAAGATTTTATCCCCTGCCGCCGTGAGATAAACAATATTCTTCTCGAAGAAAACAAGCTTATGGAAATTGTAAAGCTTATCGGTGCAGATGTTCTCCCAGATGACCAGAAGCTTATTATCGAAATTGCAAAGGTTATCCGTGTAGGCTTTTTACAGCAGAACGCTTTCCATAAGGACGATACCTTCGTTCCGCTTTCAAAACAGCTTCTTATGATGAAAGCAATATTAAAGCTTCATAAAAAGTCCCTCGAAATGATTACTAAGGGTAAGACATTCCGTGAAATCCACGAAACAGGACTTTTCGACAAGCTTATAAAGATGAAATATGACATTCCCAACGATAAGCCCCAGATGTTCGCTGACTATGAGCGTGAAATCGAACAGGTTCTTGGTTCTGTCTGAAAGGAAAAAGTAATATGATAATTCAGTATTCGGGTTTAAAGGATATAAACGGCCCGTTAGTATGCCTCGAGGGAGTTTCGGGCGTTGCTTATGACGAAATCGCTACTCTTCAGCTTGAGGACGGCTCAAAGCGTCTCGGCCGTGTTGTACAGATGGAGGGCGATAAAATCATTCTCCAGGTTTTCGAAGGTACAACAGGTCTTTCTCTCGAAAATACCCGTACACAGTTTCACGGTAAGCCCTTAGAGGTTCCCTTAAGTACAGAAATGCTCGGACGAGTATTCAATGGTGCAGGTAAGCCCATAGACGGTCTCGGTCCTGTATTTGCTGAAAAAACAGGCGATATAAACGGACGTGCCCTTAATCCCGTTGCACGTACATATCCCCGTAACTATATCCATACAGGTATCTCCTCTATTGACTGCCTTATGACTCTTATAAGAGGACAGAAGCTTCCCATTTTCTCCGGTTCGGGTCTTTCCCATAACAAGCTTGCTGTTCAGATAGTAAAACAGGCTCAGATTGCCGAAGAAAACGGCCAGGATTTCGCTGTAGTTTTCGCTGCTATGGGCGTGCAGAATGACGTTGCCGATTACTTCCGCCGTTCATTCGAGGAAGCAGGTGCAAGCGAGCGTGTTGTAATGTTCCTTAACCTTTCCAACGACCCTATCATTGAACGTATTTTAACTCCCCGATGTGCTCTTACGGTAGCCGAGTATCTCGCTTATGAAAAGAATATGCATATTCTCGTAATTATGACGGATATTACCTCCTACTGTGAAGCTCTCCGTGAGTTCTCTTCGTCAAAGGGTGAGATTCCCGGACGTAAGGGTTATCCCGGATATCTTTATTCCGACCTTGCGTCTATGTATGAAAGAGCAGGCGTTATCGAGGGCTGTAACGGCTCTGTTACACAGATTCCGATTTTAACAATGCCTAACGATGACATTACTCATCCTATCCCCGACCTTACCGCATATATTACCGAGGGTCAGATAGTATTTGACCGTGACCTCGACTCTACGGGAGTTTATCCCGGTCTTTCCGTTCTCCTTTCTCTTTCGAGACTTATGAAGGACGGTATCGGTGCTGAATATACAAGAGAGGACCACAGCGATGTTGCAAACCAGCTTTTCGCTGCTTACGCAAAGGTACAGGATGCCCGTTCTCTCGCTTCGGTTATCGGGGAAGACGAGCTTTCGGATAATGACAAGAAATATATGAAATTCGGCGTTGAGTTTGAACAGCGTTTCTTAAAACAGGGACCTGATGAAAACAGAAGTATGGATCAGACGCTTGAGCTTGCTTGGGATTTACTTTCCCTTCTTCCTAAGAGCGAGCTTGACCGTATGAATTCAGCATTGATTGAAAAACACTACAGAAACTAATCCAGAAACGGAGGGGTCACGTTGGCACAGCAGGTATTCGCTACCAAAGGTAATTTAATAAATGCACGGCGTTCCCTTAAACAGGCTCAGCTTGGCTACGAGCTTATGGACAGAAAGCGTAATATCCTTATTCGTGAAATGGTAAGCCTTTCCGACGCTGCAAAGGAGCTTAAGGAGGGTCTTGAAAATACATTCAATGAAGCTTATTCCGCTTTACGTACCGCTAATATCGTTGGCGGCGTCATTAATGTTGAACAGATGCCTGTGGATACAAGTATCGAGGTTTCTTATCGGAGCGTTATGGGCGTAGAGCTTCCGACAGTTACTATTGAAAAACAGAAGCCTAAGCTAAGATATGTAATTACTGATACAAACACACAGTTCGATAAAGCCTATATCTCTTTTATAAAGGCGAAGGAAATGAGCATTATGCTCGCCGAAATCGAAAACAGCATCTATCGACTTTCAGTAGCTATACGTAAAACTCAGAAACGTGCAAATGCCCTTAAAAATATCGTTATTCCCAACTACAAGGAGCAGGTTAAATTCATAACCAACGCCCTCGAAGAAAAGGAAAGAGAAGAATTCTCAAGACAAAAAATCATTAAGGCAACTATGCAACGTTCAAAGTAATCCCCTTATTCCTAAGGGTGATGTTTTTATAGAAGTATATAAGTGTTTATCGGGAGAAACCTTTCTGAAGAAAGGCTTTCTCCCGAACTCTCTTCCAAAGACTTTTAATATAAATTCAAGACCCATAGGGTAACACCCTATGGGTCTTGAATTTAAACTGAAAGTTTTCGGAAGGGCGTTTGAGGGAAAGCCCTTTTTCAAAAGGGTTTCCCTCAATAACACCTCATAAATTTCTATAAGAACATTTCCTTTAGAGTAAGGGGATTATTCAAATACGGAGCAGGTTTCTGAGGTTGCTTTTATTCCGTTTGTGCTGTTAATAAGGTTTTCGCCCCAGTCTGCTGAAAGAACTGAACCGTCCCATTCGGTAGCTATATCGAGGTATTCAACTCCGCCACCGTTACCCTTCCAGGACCAGCCCATATATCCTACACCGATTTCTGTGCAGTATTCCATAATATACATCTCGTCAACGTCACCGTCGGAATGGTCGAAGCCGAATTCGCCGATACATACGCATAAATTCTGCTTTATAACGTTATCGATGTTACGCTTTATAACCTTCTGTGTTCCGCCTGCTGAACCATACATATGAATGGAGAACATTGTATTCTTAAGAGGGTCAGCGTTAAACACATCTACGCCTCTTTTGGCAATACTCATAGGATACTGACCCCAGCCTGCACTGTCAACCATAATGAGGTTTTCGATACCAGCTTCTCTTATACGGGGAAGCTCAGCAATATAGGCGTCTGCCCACTTGTCCTCGCTCCAGTCGCCAAACCACTCGTTAGCAATGTTAAGAATAACATAAGCTTCGTTTCCGATAAGAGCGTCCTTCATCTCGAGCCAGTAGTCAACAATTCCTGTGAGAACCTCTGCTTCGTTTTTGCCTGTGCCGTCGTGAACCTCAAGAACAGCTACAAGCTTATATTCCTTACATAAATCGATTATTCCGAGAATACTCTCGAGGCTGTCCTTATCCCACTGGTAACCGTTAGAAAGAACAATACGTACACAGTTTGCTCCTGTCTCAGCGATAGCAGGTATTGCTGTATTAAGCTGGTTTTTAAACCAGGTATGTGCGTGGTTTATTCCTCGGAGAATGAACTCGTTTCCGTTTGCATCGTAAAGCTTCGTTCCCTCAACATAGAAGCCTTTGTTCGGGAACACTTTTTCGTTTTCTACTGCTTCGGATGCTGTAGTTTCTGCAGCTGTGGTTGTGGTAGTTGTTATTTCAGCTGTGGGGGCTTCTGTGCCGGTTGTTGTTGTAACATCAGTTTTGTTGCAGGCTGAAAGCATCATAACGACTGCTAAGAATAAAGCTGCTAATTTTTTTGTGTATTTCATAAATAGTACCTCTGAATCTGACTGTGGACCTATGGAAAAACCCTTTCCGATAATGGAAAGGGTTTTTATCTTTAATTAAACAAGTTCAATGATTGCCATTTCAGCAGCGTCGCCGCGTCTGGGGCCGATCTTGATGATTCTTGTGTAACCGCCGTTCTTGTCAGCATACTTGGGGGAGATTTCGTCGAAAAGCTTCTTGCAAACATCTTCCTTTGTTACGTATGCGAAAACCTGGCGCTTGGAGTGGAGGTCGCTCTTCTTGCCGAGAGTGATCATCTTCTCAGCTTCGCTGCGAACTTCCTTAGCTCTTGAAACTGTTGTTTCAATCTTACCGTTTTCGAGTAAGAATGTAACCATAGCTCTGAGCATTGCCTTTCTATGGTCGCTGGTTCTACCTAACTTTCTCATTGCCATTATGGTTTCTCCTTTCTGACAATATGTGATATGTCAATTCATCATTATTCTTCGCTCGAAGCAAGATCAAAACCGAGAGACTGAAGTTTTGCTCTGACTTCTTCGAATGACTTTTTACCTAAGTTTCTTACCTTCATCATATCTTCCTGAGACTTATTGATGAGGTCGTCAACGGTGTTGATACCTGCACGCTTTAAGCAGTTGAAGGAACGAACGGATAAATCAAGGTCTTCGATTGTCATTTCGAGAATCTTGGCCTTGCTCTTATCGTCCTTTTCAACCATAAGCTCGGGCTGTGTAAGCTCGTCGGATAAGTTAACGAAGAGCTCTAAGTGCTCACAGAGAATCTTTGCAGCGTAGGAAACAGCTTCCTTAGCGGAAATTGTACCGTCTGTCCATACTTCGATAATAAGCTTATCGTAGTCAGTTCTCTGACCTACACGTGTATTTTCAACAGTATAGTTAACCTTTAATACAGGTGTATAGATGCTGTCAACAGCGATAACGCCGATTGTAGGCTGGATAAGAGACTTGTTCTTTTCAGCGGAAACATAACCTCTGCCTCTGTCAAATGTAAGCTCCATAAAGAGCTTAGCACCTGCACTTAAGGTAGCGATATGCATACCGGGGTCGAGGATTTCGATTTCGCTGTCAGTCTTGATATCTCCTGCTGTTACAACGCCTTCGCCTTCAGCTTCGATATATACTGTCTTAGGGCATTCGCCGTACATTTTAGCGATAAGACCCTTAACGTTAAGGATTATTTCAGTAACATCTTCCTTAACACCGGGGATTGTAGAGAATTCGTGCTGAATTCCGTCAATCTTCACGGATGTTACTGCAACACCGGGTAAAGAGGAGAGCAAAACACGTCTGAGGCTGTTACCTAAAGTGTTACCATAGCCTGCTTCAAGGGGTTCAAGCACAAACATACCATATTTTCCGTCCGGCTTGAGCTTTACTGTCTCTATTTCAGGCTTTTCGATTTTTTCAAGCATTCCTTTAACCCTCCTGCTAAATCTGTTAGTTGTGGGATTTCTCCCTCGAATTAAGGGCAATTTGACAGAACAATTATATTGAACAAAGTGCCCCAGTTAATTTTAAATTACGATATTCTGTGATAAAAAACACAGTAATTCGGTCGCATTGTAAATTAAAAATAACTGCACCAATAGCATTATATGCTAAAAAGCTATTATTTAGAATACAATTCGATGATAAGGTGTTCAGCGATTTCGTAATCTAATTCATCACGCTGAGGCATTCTTGTAACCTTAGCGGACTTAGCTTCCTTGTTCATGTCAAGCCATAACGGGATGAGTCTGCCGTTTGTAGCTTCGTCAATCTGAGCAAACTTAGCACTCTTCTTGCTCTTTTCAGATAAAGCGATTACGTCACCAGCCTTGATTCTGTAGGAAGGAATATCTACCTTCTTGCCATTTACTGTAAAGTGACCGTGACCTACGAGCTGTCTTGCTTCACGTCTTGTGATAGCGAGACCCATTCTGAATACTACGTTATCGAGTCTGGATTCGAGGAGTCTTAAAAGGTTCTGACCTGCGATACCTTCTTCCTTTACTGCCATTTCGTAGTAGTGGTAGAACTGCTTTTCAAGTACGCCGTAGATGAACTTTAACTTCTGCTTTTCCTTTAACTGGAGACCGTATTCAGAAGTCTTCTTTCTTGTGTTAGCGTTCTTGTGTCTTGTAGTTTCCTTGCTGTAACCCATAACCATAGGGCTGATTCCGAGTGCTTTGCATCTCTTAAGGACAGGTGTTTTATCTACTGCCATATTAACCTCCGTTTTTTAAATCAATATCGATTATTATTTCGACTCTGAGTAAACTTAAAACTCAGTTTATAGATTAGACGCGACGTCTCTTGGGGGGACGGCATCCGTTGTGAGGGATGGGTGTAACATCCTTGATCATTCTTACTTCGAGACCAGCTGCCTGTAAAGCTCTGATAGCTGCTTCACGACCAGCTCCGGGTCCCTTTACATATACTTCAACAGTCTTAAGACCGTGTTCCATAGCTGCCTTAGCTGCAGTTTCTGCTGCGGACTGTGCTGCGAA
>JAGANY010000030.1 GCA_017624025.1 Ruminiclostridium sp.
ACGCCGAGGTCAGCAACCATCTTGCATTCGTCGGGATCTGCACATTCGCCTGCACCTACAACGCCGTCTTCTTCACCGCCGATAGAACCAACTTCTGCTTCGAGGGAAAGACCAAGAACGTTACAAGCGTTTACGAGCTCTGTTGTCTTAGCAATATTTTCTTCGATTGCATAGTGGGAACCGTCGAACATTACGGAAGAGAAGCCTGCATTGATACAAGCCTTAGCACCTTCAAAGGAGCCGTGGTCGAGGTGGAGAGCAACAGGAACTGTGATACCGAGTTCGTTAATCATACCCTTTACCATACCTACGATTGTTGTATAACCGCACATATACTTACCAGCACCTTCGGAAACACCGAGGATAACAGGAGAGTTGCATTCCTGTGCAGTAAGAAGGATAGCCTTTGTCCATTCAAGGTTGTTGATATTGAACTGGCCAACAGCGTACTTGCCCTCACGAGCCTTGTTTAACATTTCTTTTGCTGAAACTAACATTGGATTTTACTTCCTTTCATAAAATACTGATATTATTTTAACATATATTGCATAAAAAAGCAATACAATTTTTTAATTTAATGAAAGATTAATAATGAATGATGAAGGATTACGGTATCGGCTTACGCCGATGAATTTTAATGCCGAAGGCACTCCCTAATCATTCATTTTTCATTCTTCATCGGATAACGAAGTTATCCCTCTACTTTTCTTACGATAGAGATAGGAGTCTGCTGTGAGCACTGGTCGTGAGGGTTATCACGGAATACCTGTTCACCGAAAGCAATAGGCATATCCTTGCGGCTTCTTCCTAAAACCGTTGCGGCAATATCGTTTGCGTCAATGATTATTACATCACAGCCACAGTGCTTTGAAAGCTTCTCAGCCTCGCCGTCGGGATTTTCGGGAGCCATCTTTGCGTAATTATTGTAAGGGGGAATCGTATAGTCACAGGGACCATCGATTGCTCTCGCCTTCATACCACAGATATTATAGAAAACGCCCTTCTTTCCGAAAAGCTTTCCCACAGCCGCACAGGCCGCCGCAAAAAGCACCTTCGGTCTTCCTACCTCACGGATACAAAGCTCCATAGTTTCGGGCATACCGAGACCGATACCGTAATTTGTCTTAACTACGAAACGGCTTAAGAACTTAGCAAGACGGGAAACCTTTATTTCCTCGAGCTTAAAAGCTCTGCCCTGTGTAATAGCGATTATCTTTTCAGAGATGATAACGGTATCGCCTTCCATAAGATAGGGGCAGACGTACTTATCCAGCACATCGGTCATAACGTCTTCTCTCATAATAACGTGGGTCTTTACGGGATAACGGGCGAATGTACCGAAATCCGTATCTATTGTTAAATTTTTCCCCTCGTTGGGAACAAATGGCATTTCCATTTTTAAAATTCCTTTCGTCTTCACATCAAATACTTTATTATTATAACACTTAAGGCTCTAATAGTCAATAAAATTATTGCAAAATTTAACCTGTTATGGTATTATAAAATTATAAATTTTTACAGGATGATGCTTATGAATACACCAATACACGATTTTCTTACAGCCTACGGGAAGAGCGGTATAGTACGCTGTCACATGCCCGGCGGAAAAGGAAGGAACAACCCCTTCGATATTACAGAAATATACGGAGCGGACAGTCTTTTTGAATGTGATGGAATAATATCCGAAAGCGAAAAGAATGCCTCTTCTCTCTTCGGGGCAGGCTCTACGCTTTTTTCCTGCGGAGGAAGTACGCTTTCGATACAGGCTATGCTCGCCACCCTTAAGGACATAACAGGCAAAAATACCGTTATTGCAGGCAGATACTGCCACAAAAGCCTTATAAACAGCTGTATTCTTCTGGGCTTCGATATAAAATGGGCATATCCCAGGGAATATCTCGGCACAGACATAAAGGCAGAAGAAATCGAAAAGCTCATTGACAGCGATACCTCTGCGGTTTTTATAAACTCGGTAGATTATTACGGCGGAGAAGCGGATATAAAGGCTGTTTCCGAGGTTTGTAAAAAGCATAATATCCTTCTCCTCGTGGATAACGCCCACGGAGCATACAAGGTCTTTACAGATGACCATCCCTTGAAGCAAGGTGCGGATATGACCGCTGACAGTGCCCATAAAACTCTCCCCGTCCTTACAGGCGGAGCTTATATGCACCTCAGTAACCCCGACTTGCGTCTTGTTGCGAAAAACGCTATGAATATGTTCGGTTCATCCAGCCCCTCCTATCTTATTATGGACAGCCTTGACCTCTGCAACCGCTTTATAGACGAAAAAAAAGCCGAAGCACTAAGCCTTATCCACGATGTGGCGGTACTTAAAGGCTGGCTTTCGGATATCGGCTATAAGCTGAAAAAGAGCGACCCTATGCGAATTACCATAGATACCGCCGACTACGGATATTCGGGCAATGAATTTGCTGAGATACTGAGAAATCTAGGTGCGGAATGTGAAATGAGCGACCGACAGTATATCGTTCTTCTCTTCTCTGTTTCACAGAACAGAACCGACCTTATGAAGCTTTACAAGTATCTTTCTCTTATTGAAAAGAAAGCCCCTCTTACCCCCGAAGCCCATATTATTCTCCGACCCGAAAGGGTACTTTCTCCCCGTGAGGCATATTACGGCAGAAAAACAGCTGAAAAGACCGAAACCGCCACAGGCAGAATCTGTGCAGGCGTTCATACCCCCTGTCCCCCCTGTGTACCTCTTGTAATGCCCGGCGAAAGGATTGACGAGGAATGCGTTAATGAGCTTATAAAGTACGGAGTGAGGGAGATTCTGGTTAGTGAATAGTGAAGGGTGAAGAGTGAAGAGCTAAGGTGTCCGCCAAGGGCGGACGTATTTTTTCTTATAATCCATCGCTGAAGGCGATACCGCAACTCTTCACTATTCACTATTCACTATCCACTATTCAC
>JAGANY010000031.1 GCA_017624025.1 Ruminiclostridium sp.
GTGAGATATCAAACAGCCCCATGATTGCATAAGGCTCTTCTTGCTCCATTTGCTCTGCCGCGTACACGATAGAATGACACGCTGCGCCAAATGGTGCCAACGTATTAACTGCTTTGCCGTTGTGGAATCCCTGCATGGTAACAAGTGCGGATATCTGGTCTGCATTTGCAAAGATATATACCAAATCGGGAGTATCAACTTCTTTCCACCTGCTGAGTGGAGCAAACACAATTCGAGGATATGCCTTGTCTGAAAACGGCATATTCTGACGCCATTTCATTGCAATATTTGCATCACAGAAAAATCTCTCGCCCTCTTTTAACATGGGCGGTGCTCCTTCGGGAGTGCGGTCTCCCAAGCCCTGAGATAGCATCATGTGGATATTGGGGTTTAATCTTGTAAAACCGTCTCCAAAGCAAGCACCAACAGCACCACCTGGACACGTGCAGCTTGCCTCGTCCATAGAGACAATTTTGCCCTTCGCAGCGGACAGCAGAAACGGGACTACACAGTTTCTCTTATCCGGAGAAGCCTCCAAATCGCATTTCGCTGCCGTATTTCCAAAGAAAATACCAACGGGTTCCAATTCCAAATGCAGCATTTCAACCAATTTTTTATCCATGATTGACCGGCCTTTCAAATTCTTATTTATTGGTCTGTCCGATTTTCTACATTATACCATATTCACTCCGAAAAAACAATACATACCCTGTTCGCAGGGCAAATAAATCACAGTACATTTAAAAATCACCCAAAAATTTCTCCCAGGTACTTGACAAACGCATAACAAATCTGTATAATCGCTTTAAAGCGCTAAATCGACTTGTGACAAACAACTTCCATTTACATAGCAGAAGTTCACGCTTCTTCGAAAAATCACAATATGAAAGGAATTAAAAACTATGAGTAATGCAACAACTATGTCAGGGGTAAGACCATTCAACAGCCTTACGGACTACACAAAGCTTGACCGCAATCGTCAGCGCACCGTTATTTTCTACGGACGAGTTTCCACAGAACACGAAGCTCAGCTCTCTGCTCTGGAAAATCAGATGCAGTGGTACAGCGACCAGGCGAAATATCACCCGAACTGGAACGTAATCGACAAGTATATTGACGAGGGTATCACGGGAACTCAGGCGAAGTCGAAGCCAAGCGTTGTTGTAAACGGAGAAGTCAAGGCGTTTTCAAAGCGTGGTGCAAATGATTTCTGGCAGTCAAAGATGAAATGCAAGTGCGGTTCATCCTTCAGAAAGGACAAGTAGCACCAGAACAAGCACAAGGACGTTACCTGTGGCTACAACTGTTACAACAGAATCCGTCACGGCGACGCAAAGAAGCGTGAGGAACTTGGTCTTCACACATTCAGTATAGGTTTTGACGAAGCTAAAGCCTTCCGAAAAGCCACAGGCTCGTTTCTTCGAGAAAATCAATGGAATGACCTGACTGTTGATGTTTATCTGGAATATTAAAATAAGACCTCCCTTTTCCATAAGGAATTGTGAGGTTTTATATTTCTCTTGGTGTTTTTACTACTACTGTTTTTTTTAATTGATAAAAATAATAAAAGTTTTAAAGAGCTTGTTAATTTAATGTTTATATTGACATATTATGGTAATTGTGATACAATTATAGATAGGTTTAAATTAAAGTATCTAAGTATGTAAGTGCTTACAGCAGGAGAGGTGACTAATATTGGCAAAGACCGGATTCGGAAATCATTCCGATAAGATAAAAAAGACAAAAATCACAATGATAATCGGGTACGCCCTTATTATCGTTGTTTCTACTATACTTATTTCTGTCCTTTCCCTCGGTAAAACTTCCGATATTATGGAAGAAAAGGTAAAGGATATGACTTCTGCACTTAATGTCCAGCTTAAGCTCAACATCGACAACTATCTTTCTAAGCTCGAAACAACAGGTACTCTTATCTTTGCGACGCCCGAAGTATATAAATATGACGCTGTTAATCCCACGGTTGATGAATATGAGGCGCTTAATACCGAAAGCCTTATAAGCGACAAGCTTATGGAGCTTTGCGTTATGGAAAACTACGTAGATTTTGCTATTGTTTATAGCAATAACCATTCCGTCGGAAAGCTTTCCAATGGTACCGCAAGCCTTTTCGGAAACGAACTCTATTCTTCGCTTGAAAAAATCATTACAAGAAGACGTACCTCTGACGGCTGGGCAACAGGTTGTTATGACGATTATAAGCGTATCTACTATGTTAAGCGTGTAAACGATAACACTGTTTTTGTTGCTTCGTTCTATACTACTGAGCTTAAAAACGTTTTTGAGCTTCCCGAAACAATGAATGATATGGCTGTGCGGCTTGTAAACAAGGAAAACAACATCATCTACTCCTCGGTGCAGGACGAAACAGGCTCTTTGCTCCCTTCCGATATTTCCGACACTATTCTCGACCATACATCAGCTACGGTAATTGACGATAATCATCTTATTACAGTTGACCGCTGTGCTGACGACTGGCGTGTTATAAGCTCAATTCCCCGAGCAATAATCCTCGAAGAAATGAACGACATAAAGAGCAGTACTGTTGCAATCGCCTTTGCTGCAGCTATAATCGGCATCCTTTTAGGCGTTTTCCTTTCTATTAAGGTAACTAATCCTATGGATAGCCTCGTTTCCGACCTCGACTCAAAAGCTCGTATTGATACCCTTACAGGCGTCAACAACAAGCGTTATTTTGAGGAATCTGTCGAAAAATCCCTTTCTGAACAAAACAGAAACAATATCGGCATTCTCTTTATACTCGATATAGATGATTTCAAGGGTGTAAACGACACCCTCGGACACGGTTACGGAGATAAGGTTCTTTCGGGAATAGGCGATATACTTAAGACGACCTTCCGTTCCTCCGACCTTCTCGGACGAATCGGCGGCGACGAATTTGCTGTTTTTATGACTATATCCGAACACGAAAAAGAAAACTGCCTTTCTATAGTAAAAATGAGATGCGAGGCTCTATGTAAAGCGTTCAGAAAGAACTATACAGGTAAAGACAACAGCTATAAAATTTCTTCAAGTATAGGCGTTGCTGTTGCTTATAAGGAGCAGAAGGATTTCTCCGAGCTTTACAGATGTGCAGACGAAGCCTTATATGCTTCTAAACATAAGGGTAAAGATACTTACACTATTTACGGCGGAGATTTACAGGAAGCAGGTGACAAGTATGAAAATTAAAAAAGCCGCTGCTTTATCTGTTGCGGCAGCATTACTGTTTTCCTCCTGTCAAACTGAATCGATAATTACAACTAACAACGAGCAGATCGAAATATCCTTTTCCTGGTGGGGAAATGATGCAAGAAACGAATATACCATTAAGGCAATCCAGGAATTCGAACGTTTAAACCCTGATATAAAAGTCCACTGTATTTACTCGGAATGGTCGGGCTTCCAGATACGAAACAATGTTCAGATGGCATCACACACCGAAGCTGACGTTATGCAGATAAATTATGCCTGGATCGAACAGTATTCGCCCGACGGTATGGGATATTACGATATTAACGAGCTTTCTTCATTCGTTGACCTTACGAATTTCTCCGAAAACGAAATAAACTTCGGTATGAAAAACGGCCGCCTCAACGCTCTTCCTATCGCCCTCAACACACAGACGGTATATGTAAATAAAACCCTTTATGATGAGTATGGTCTTTCTGTACCAAAAAGCTGGGACGACATTTTTAAAGCCGCCGAAGCGATGAACGGCGAGCATTATCCGCTTACAATGAACAACAAGGCTACTCTTTTTTCCCTTGTTGCATACGCTGAACAACAATCCGGACACGAGTTTATAAAATCTGACGGAACTCTCGGATTTACAAGCGAAGATTTTAAGACTATGCTCGAATTCTACAGCGAGCTTATCAACAAAAAAGTTATGCCTCAGACAGAATATTTCGAGCGTATAAGACTGGACAACGGCGAATATGCAGGCACTGTTGCCTGGCTCAGCGATGCATCCTCTTATATGGGCGGAGCGGTAAAGGCCGGCAACGAGGTCGTTATTGCCGATTATCTCAAAAATGACAGTGCTGTAGAGCTGGGCTGGTACACAAAGCCTGCTACTATGTATGCTATAAGTGCAAATACCGATTATCCCGCTGAATCCGCAAGATTGCTCGATTTTCTCCTCAACTCGGAAGAAATGGCAGATTTCCAGGGGGTTGAAAAGGGTATTCCTTTAAGTAAGTCTGCAAGAGCATATCTCGAACAGACCGGAAAGCTTACAGGACTTCAGTATGACGCTTTTTTAAAGATGAACGAGTTTTCTGATAAAATGACCATTATTAGCCCTTATATGGAGAATACAGATATTCTCGAACACGTTCAGCAAAGCTGTAATTCCGTATATTACGGCAAGACAACTTCAGACGAAGAAGCAAAAATACTTATGGAAAATATATCCGATGTCCTTAAAAATGCCCAAAGCTAAATAAAAATACTCTTCGTGTGAGTACTATTCTTATAAAAACGCTTATAGGTATTAACGGGAGAAACCTTTCTGTAGAAAGGCTTTCTCCCGAACCCTCTTCCAAAGACTTTTAATATAAATTTAAGACCCACAGGGCATTACCCTGTGGGTCTTAAATTTAAACTGAAAGTTTTCGGAAGGGAGCTCGAGGGAAAGCCCTTTTTCAAAAGGGTTTCCCTCGTTAATACTCATAAATACTTTTATAAAAACAATACTCACACGAAGAGAGTTTTTTATTTGATGTTTTTTATGATTGTAAGAGTAAGATGGTTAAAGTCATTATAAAGGTCTATATCCTCGGTTGTGCCGTCGGAATTCTCCACACGGATACAAGGACGTAAAACGTTAGCGGTTGTGTTAATAACGGTCGCTCTTCTTCCGTCGTTAAGAAGAACCTTTCCGCCGATAGGATAAGGAGCAAATGCCGCAAGGAACGCTACAATGATGTCGTAATCAAAGTGCGTGTAGCTTCCGCCCATCATAAACTCTTCCGCCTCAGCAACACTCCAGGGCTGGCGGTAAGGACGGTTGGAGGTAAGAGCGTCATATACGTCTGCAACGGTTATAATACGTGCGAGATAAGATATTTCCTCGCCTTTAAATGCTAAGGGATAGCCTGTTCCGTCGTATTTCTCCTGGTGCATAAGTACAGCGTTCATAACTTCCTGGCTATAGCCGCCGTGTTCCTTTAAAAGACGGTAGCCGAGAGCGGGATGCTTCTTTACCTCGTCAAATTCATCAGAAGTAAGCTTACTCGGTTTACGGATAATATCAATTGATATCATTCGCTTTCCGATATCGTGAAGAAGCGAAGCTAACGCAAGATCGCGAAGCTGTTCACGGGAAAGCTTTAACTGCTTTCCTATGGAAACAGCCATCATCGCAACACGAAGACAGTGTTTATACGTATAGTCATCATAAGACTGGAGCTGATGCATTTTAAGAAGAAGGTTATCGTCTGTGTCAATGCTGTCGAGAAGGTCGTCGGCAAGCATATCGATCTGTTCCGCTGCTTCCTCTGTAAGCTCAGTAATCGGGGTTTCCTCATCTTTTCCGAACACTTCTTTTAATGTATTAAGCGACTCGTGGACGTCAATTTCAGCTTTCATCTGCTGCTTTAAGCTATCGCTGGAAATATCGGTCTTTATCCATACATTTTCAATATTATATCTCTCTTTAAGGTTAAAAATAGTAACGCTGTCGAGAACACTTCCTGCATAAAGAAGGATTTTTTCCGATTCAAGCTCATATACGTTGCGGGCAATAACCATTCCCGATACAAGCTCTTCCACGGGAGTTCTTATAGCGTTCTTTACTCCTGGTCTCAAGGGCCATTCTCCTTTCATAGGGATATAAGATATTATAGCATATTTTTCCTTATTTGTCAGCAGTTTTTAAGATAGTTTAAATTTTAACGAGCGTTTTTTTGCATTTTCAATATATTTCACAAAAATGATTATGCAATTTGCTTATTGAGAAATTTTGCTGAAATGTGTATAATAGTAGTATTACACTTTGGTAACACTTTGCGGAAAAACCGTACATAAAAGTTTTGTAAAGGATAGGTAGGGAGTATGCTTCTTGTAAAAGCAATCGTAAGACCGGAGAAATCAAATGCAATTATAGACGCTCTTTATGAGACAGGTTTTACAGCTATTACAAAAATGGATGTAAGCGGACGAGGAAAACAAAAAGGAACAACAACCGAAGCCGGCGTATTCGACGAGCTTCCTAAAACGCTTCTCTATATAGTATGCGAGGACAAGGATAAGGATACTATCGTTGAAGTAATAATGAAGCACGCACGCACAGGCGAACACGGTGACGGAAGAATTTTTGTGTCTGCTGTCGAAGAAGCATACACAATAAGCACAGGCGAAAAGAGGCTTTAATATGAAAGAGATTATGGCTTTTATCCGTGTCAATAAGGTCAAGGATACAAGAGATGCCCTCGAACTTAACGGCTTTACAGCATACACCTGCCGTAAATGCTTAGGGAGGGGCAAGGAACAGCTTTCATCTGCCACAGAAAGCCTTATGAGTGCTATGAACGGGGATAAGCCCCGCCTTATTGCTAAGAGATATTTTACTCTTATAGTGGATGATGAAGACGTAAACCGTGCGGTAAAGATTATTATTGAAGCAAACCGTACAGGTAACCCCGGTGACGGAAAGGTTTTTGTGCGAAGCTTAGACGAAAGCTATTGCGTTAGAACAGGGGAAAAGGGGATAATTTAATTCCTCGGATATAGATAAAAACGGACGGCAAAATTAATTTGCCGTCCGAGTTTTATTTTATCTCAACAATACCTATTTCTTCCTTTTCGCCCGTAACGGTACTGTAACCGATTAGCTCGATACCGTTTTCAGTGCCGTTCATTATAATATGAGGACAATAAAACTCTTCAGTATTATAAATATCTCTGTAATCGGTCTGAGAGCCTGTTTTGTCGATTGACCTTAGGATTCCGTCAGAAATAAGATAATAAAGCCGCTCACCGTCACACAAGACATTATGGTTAGCGTAATTGTCGCCCGTAGAATCTATAAGCGTATAGCGTTCTCCGTCAAAGTAATAGATTTCCGTTATTTTATCAGAGGCGCTCTGGTTTATACCGTAATGCTGTACCTGAAAACCACAATTATTGCCGATATCGAAATACTCGTAACCGCTGTAGCCAACCTTTAAGCCGTCGTAATGACCGAACTTGTTATAGTTGTTCATATAATATTCATACAACTTTTTATCCTCCGCGTTACCGCTTTCTCCGAGAAGAGCAACCTCGCTCTCTGAAATGGTAGGAAACGGAACATTCGCCGAAATATACTGCGGAATTTCAACCAAACGGCTTTCGTCCGCAACCCCCTCCGTCCAGCTCTTGGGGGGATCGTTGAGGGAACAACCGCACAATAAACAGATAGCCGATAAAGTTATAACCAGATATTTTTTAACCATGAATTATATACCCCTCTAAGCAACTTGAATTGGGACGTTGCAAACAATTATATATTTCATTCAAAGTTATGTTATGATGTGAGCCTTGATACCCATCAACATATGTACAGTCAGCAATCGAAAAAGTATTGTTTGAGGAATCATAACGATATACTACTATGTAATGAGCCTCATCATAATCTATTCCACTACCGTTATAATAAGACAATGAATTATTATAAGGATATGAACGAAGTATTACAGGACGATTTGCTGCTAAGCTGGATTTTATGTAGCTTTGAATTTGTGCACTGGTTGTTGTTGATGAAACCATTTTGTATGTATATTTTGAAGACTTAAGCAAACTGTTTAAATATTGCACTATATATCCAACAAATGCTGTGTTTTCATTAGGTGGTATAACATTATTTGCTATTACAGTTTGTGTAGGTCTCGTATAACCCGATACTAATGTTGTACTAGAAAAGGTTTCTATTCCTGTCAACGCCATAAGCGTACTGCCAACACCGCACCACGTAGGTTGCTCCTGCTCAATGGTTGTATCAACGGTACAATAAAATAACGTATTATTGTTCCCTAATGCTGTCAGATTTACTTCTTCATTAAGGATTTCTGTAGCAATTCTGCTTTGGATTCTAATAGCATTATCTACCGTTTCTATCGCCGATTTAAAATCTTCCTTATACTCTTGAATAAATACACTATCAGATATATAAGAATATATTATTTCATCCACAATATTATCGCTTAACTGATAATTGTCAACCTCTGCACGAATTGAGTTATAAACAACATTTTCATTGGATGAATTCGACCAAAGCGACTCTGCACTAACCGATGTTGTTGTGCTAGCCATAATAACCGTTGTTATTATAACCGACATTATTCTCTTGGTTACATTTTTCATTTTTAATTCCTTTCCGCTCGTTTCAGAGCTTGAATCTTATACCTCCGATACCGCCGACACTGCTCATTCCTATACCGTTGAAACTTATTTGAAATACCAAGTCATTTTCGCATAAAAAATACACCTTTGTCAGAAAGCCTCCTGCTAGATTATCCTGGTCTTCAGAAATTGTAATACTATCAGGAAAAAGCTCTGTTGCTTCTGCTTTGCAATATATATCGAGAGTTTCTATTCCATCATAAGAGTTTACCGATACAACCGCATATAAAATCTCAGTTACGTAGTCGTTTTTCCCTGTATATTGACCGAGACAAATAAAATCCGAAGCATCAGTATAAGCTATACTTCCCGTCTCTTTCAACAATCCGCTTTCGGCAGTAATAAAGAAACCGCCCTTCTTAATTTCTATCTTTCCGTTCTTCTTTATATATGTGTTGCCGTAAGAAATAACTGAAGCTCCGTTATGTATTACAAGTTTACCGCTGTTTATAATAAGAGAACCGCCTTCTTCAATAAATAACCCGCCTTTTACAGTAAATGTTTTATTTGATTTAATCGTTATACGCTTTCCTTTAGGAATTACAACAATGTTTTCTTTCTCTATTGTAAAATTGACTTTGAAATTTACATTTTTATTAAGGGTGTAAACTACAGGCTCGTTCAAGGTCTCGTCATACACGGCTGGTAAGTCGGTTATATTAACAGCAGAAGCGGTAATATTGAACATAAATGTAAAAAATACTATTATTACAAAATTCGATAATCGCTTAAACATTGTTATTCCTCCAGTATCGTCACATACCCATCCTCATCAGCATGATATTTTATGCCGTCTATAATCAGATTTCTCTTTGTTACAACTATGCCATTGTTCCAATATCTTCTGCCTTTTGAGTTTTTTGTCCAACCCTTGTATTTTCCCATACATACTCCGTCGGATGTGAATTTATAGCGTATTCCGTCGATTATACAAGACTTTGTTATCATCGTTCCATCAGGTTTTATGTAATAATCCTTGTTGTTTATTTTGTAAAATCCTGTCTCATATTCCCAAAAAGAAAAATATAATTTATCGAGACACGAGATATAGCAAAACTCTATTTTCTGGCTGTCGGGAACACCCGATTTTTCGACAATCTCTTTTAATGTCAAAACGTTTCTCTTTTTGATGTCGTGTTTGTAAATATATGCTTTTGCGTCGGACGTAAAAAACTTAAAAACAATATCAGCTTCCTTCACCTTTTCAAAAACCGTGCCTTCAACAACGAAGGATATAGCTACGTCTCTTTGGTTTTTGAACATACTCAAAAACTCGTCCTCAATAGCTTCTCCCTCCCAAGGGCCCCACGTATCGCTTATATAACGCCAAGCCTTTTTCCTGTCTGTGCTGTATAAATCGAGAAACTCTCTTATACCATTTTCTGAATAATAAGTAACCTGTTCGGCGGATATGTTTAACGCAGAGCTGAAAATAAATAATATTGATAATAATGTGGCTAAAATCTTTTTTAACATTGATTTTTCTCCTTTAAACTACCTTTACATACCCATTCTCGTCAGCATAATATCTCACACCGCTTTTTGTGCGGAGATATCTGTTTGTTACGAGTATTCCGTCCTTCCAGTATCGTCTTCCTTTGGAGGATTTTGTCCAGCCTGTATATTTACCCTTGCACACGCCGTCGGAAGTAAACTTATATCGTACTCCTCCGATTTTACAGGATTTCGTTATCATCGTTCCGTCGGATTTTATGTAGTACTGCTTATTGTCGATTTCGTTCCAGCCCTTTTCCATAGGAGCACAACGGAAAAATTTATTTAAGCAATTACCGGGAAAGGATATTGTAACCTCTGCAATTTCGGTATAATCGGGTATTCCGCTTAATTCTATAATCTCATTTACGGTAAAGAAATTCTCTCTCCCTATTTCAAGGTCAACAGAATATGTTACTCGTTCATTAGTATGAAGCTCAACGGTAATTGTACCGTCATACGAATATGTACTTGCACCGTATTCGTTAAAGGACAAGAATTGTGCGAAAAGGTATAATATCTGGTTGTCATTCGCTTTAAAATGCGGAAGAGAGGCAGTGAATTTCATCCACGATACATCCCCGACTTCATCCGTTTCTCTTTCCGTATTGCCGAAAATTAAGTCATAATAAGAATCGGGACGCTTTTCCTTGTAGGCGGAAGCGGAGACAGAAAACGATATCAATGCCGATAAAAACAAAAATACAGATACTAACTTCCTTAAAAATCTTGACTTTTTCATAAAAAATTTCCTTTCCGCTCGTTTTCGAGCCTTAATCCAAATTGCTTTTTTGACCTTTTCACCTTACAGTATTACTGCATTTTTTACCTCCCTGATAATAAAACGTATATTGCTCTTCAAATTTTACCGATTTTTGAATAAATTATTATCATTTTTTACTTTTGTGCTTTTTAACAAATGCCGAATGTCAAATATAGCTATTTCAACTATAAACAGAGCGGAAATTTATTCTTTATAACATAAAACGGTACCCGTAAAAACGAGTACCGTTTGATTTTACTAATGTCAGTAATTAGCCGAGAACTACTTCAACAGTATGTTCGCCGCCGTCAAATGCGGGAACGATATTGCCTTCAACCGCCTTACCGTCAACTACCATACTCTTTACGCCGCTGCAAACGTGATCAGGGTTAGAAACCTTGATGTTGTATGTAGCACCTCTGAAGAGACGGGAGATTGTAAAGCCGTCCCATTCGTGAGGAATGGAGGGGCTTATTTCAAGACCGTTGTAGTTGGGCTTGATACCTAAGATATACTGGGAAATTGCAACGAAGTTCCAAGCTGCTGTACCTGTGAGCCAGCTGTTCTTAGCTTCGCCGTGACGAGGAGCGTCCTTACCTGCAATCATCTGTGCATATACATAGGGTTCAGTTCTGTGAAGATCGGAAGATTCTTCACGGAATGCGGGAGCAATCTTTGAGTAGTATTCGAATGCCTTGTCGCCTCTGCCAGCGAATGCTTCAGCACACATAATCCAAGCGTTGTTGTGACAGAAGATACCTGCATTTTCCTTGTAACCGCCGGGGTATGTAGAGATTTCACCGTACTGTATGTAGTACTTTGTGAAAGCGGGGTTGTTAAGTACAAGGCCATGGTCGGAGTTGAGGTACTTAGCTACGCTGTCAAGAGTCTTGATGTCGTCGCCTGTTTCCTTGCCGAGACCAGCAAGAACACAGAAGCCCTGGGGTTCGATAAAGATCTTGCCTTCTTCACATTCCTTAGAACCAACCTTGTTGCCGAAATTGTCATAAGCACGGAGGAACCATTCGCCGTCAAAGCCGTGTTCCATTGTAAGCTTCTTCATCTTTTCGATTTCAGCGTCTGCTCTCTGAGCTTCAGCTTCGTCACCCTTAAGACGGCACATAGCAGCGTATTCGGGAGCGATAAAGCAGAACATACCTGCAATCATTACGGATTCAGCTGTCTGGCTATAGAAAGGAGGTTCTGTGAACATTTCCTTGTTGTTGTATGTCTGGAAGGACTCGCCGGGCTTATCGGAGAAGCAGGAAAGGTTAAGACAGTCGTTCCAGTCAGCACGTCCGCTGAGCGGTAAACCGTGAGGACCAACCTTCTTAACAACGTGGTTGAATGCTCTCTTCATATGGTCGAGCATTGTATCAGCGAGTTCGTCCTTATTTTCGTAAGGAACCATTTCATCGAGAATAGAAACGTCGCCTGTTTCCTTGATGTATGCAGCTGTTGCAAGAATCATCCAGAGCGGGTCATCGTTGAAGTTGGAACCGAGCTCGTGGTTGCCCTTCTTTGTAAGAGGCTGATACTGGTGGTAAGCACCGCCGTCTTCAAGCATAGTAGCAGCGAGGTCGATAAGTCTTTCTCTTGCTCTTGCAGGAATCTGGTGTACGAAACCGAGTAAGTCCTGGTTAGAGTCACGGAAGCCCATACCTCTGCCGATACCGCTTTCGAAGTAAGAAGCGGAACGGGACATATTGAATGTAACCATACACTGGTACTGGTTCCAGATATTAACCATACGGTTAACCTTTTCGTCGGGAGAATCAACGTGATACTGGCCGAGGAGACTATCCCAGTGTGCCTTGAGGTCAGCGAAAAGCTTGTCAGCCTTTTCAGCTGTATCACACATAGCGATCATTTCGTGAGCCTTGGTCTTGTTGATGATATTCTTCTTGGAGTTAGCTGTTGTAATAAGCTTGTCATCGTCTGTAAGGTCGGGAGCAAACTTAGCGTCAACAGGGTTTTCAACATAACCGAGAACGAATACGAAGTCCTTGCTTTCGCCGGCTTCGAGGTCGATTTCGATATAGTGGGAAGCGATAGGAGACCAACCGTCAGCAACGGAGTTAGAGGGAGAACCCTGCATAACTGTCTGGGGTTCACCAAAGCCGTTGTAAAGGCCGAGGAAGCTTTCTCTGTCTGTATCGAAGCCCTTAATCTTTGCGTTTACAGAGTAGAATGCGAAGTGGTCACGGCGTTCCTTGTATTCTGTCTTATGATAAATTGTGGAGCCTTCGATTTCAACTTCACCTGTGTTGAAGTTTCTCTGGAAGTTTGTAGAGTCGTCGTTAGCATCCCAGAGGCACCATTCGAGGAAGCTGAAAAGCTTGATCTTCTTGAAAGCACCTGTCTTGTTTGTAACGGTAACCTTCTGGATTTCGCCATTGAAATCCTGGGGAACGAAGAAAGTAACCTTAGCTTCGATGCCCTTGGATTCGCCCTTGATTATGGTGTAACCCATACCGTGACGGCATTCGTAAGCGTCGAGCTCTGTCTTAACGGGGGACCAGCCGGGATTCCATACGTGTCCGCCGTCATTGATGTAAAAATAACGTCCGCCCATATCAACAGGAACGTTGTTATAGCGATAACGTGTTATACGGCGGAGACGAGCGTCCTTATAGAAGCTGTAGCCGCCTGCTGTGTTCGAAATGAGTGAGAAAAATCCCTGTGTTCCGAGGTAGTTGATCCAAGGGTAGGGAGTACGGGGAGAAGTAATGACGTATTCCTTATTGGTATCGTCAAAATAACCGAATTTCATAAATTTTTACCTTTCCTTCCTTATTGGGTGGGACGGCGAATAAAAAAACACCGATACAACTATTATATAACATTTCACAGAAAATAGCAATAGATGAAAACGATAACAAAAAATTTTACAAACACAACAAATAATATGGAGTTTTTTTGTACAGTTTTACGATTAGGCAAAAAAAGGTGCCCTGTCATATTTCAGACAGGGCGAGTGCAACTTGGATTCGATAAAAAGTTTACTAAAAGTCGAAAGGACTTTCCTGTAAATCTCTTTACATTTCACATTATATATTCTTTTTCGCCTTTTGTCAACGAGTTTTTTCAAAATAAATCAAAAATTTTTTACGCTTGTCTTGTTTTGTCGAAACATAGGTTAAAATCTTCATAAAAACAAAGAAAACGGCAGTAAAACCTGCCGTTTCTCACTATTATTCTCCAACCTTTGTATTTTTGCCGACAACAACCGCAACAAATGCACCTACCGCAAGGCAAATAACTCCGACAAGTGTTGCGATATTAAGCCCGAAGCCTATAGGAAATATAACATACAGCGAGCCGGCAACAAGTCCTAAAATAACACTGTACACTATAAGACTGTATTTCTTCATAAGGAAGGTTATAAGCCTTGCCCCTGCCACAAGTCCTATTATTGCTCCGATTGCACAAGGGATAATAATCGCAAAATCGAGATCCTTGACTGCCCCTATAATTGTTGAGTAAACGCCTAGCGTCATCATCACAAAGGAACCGCTTACCCCTGGAATAATCATAGCTATTGCCGCTATAAAGAGTGCCGCTACCATAGTCAAGAAGAATTTTACGTCCGTTTTATAGCTTACGGACAACTCAAAGCTTTCGGGATTAACATCGGTTGAGTCGTAATTCCAAAAGGTTACGGTATGACTGCCATTCGGCTCAATAACTGCACCTTCTTCATTTACAATAGCATTGGGAGTAGAGATATTAGTTGATTCTATGAAAAGACTTAAAACCTTGTTTAAAGTTGATTCGGAAACTACCGCACTTCCCCCTTCTGTCTGGGTTGCCGCCTTAGGGTCAAGCCTGCCCTCTCCTAAATCAATTTCCCACTCATTTACAACTCTGTTGCTGTCGTTATAAATAGTAATGGAGGTGTAGTCGCCATTTACGGCAGTTTCAAGGCGATAAGGGTCGGTAGAACCGTTTTCCGCAACCGCAAGGCCTACAACAGCCGCAAGTCCGATTAAAAACGGAACAACGCATATCGGCTTGAACTTGTCTTTTACTGTTGCGTTTCGGATAATAAGAGGTACGCTTCCGATTATAAGCCCCATAAAGAACATATTGGTCTGTGTCGGGAAATTTGTAAACAGCCACGTAATAACAAAAGCAAATCCGACTATTCCGATAACCGCACCGATTCCGAAAAAGACAAGAAATTTAAAATGCTTCTTTATTTCCTTGAAATCGAGTGTCAAAGCACCGCATACCTTATCGTAACATCCGAATACAACGAGCATCGTTCCTCCGCTTACGCCGGGAATAACATTCGCTATTCCGAATACAAGTCCGTAAAGTATTGCGAGAATATTCTGCATTTTATAAGAACTCCTTTCATAAAAAGCTTTGCCCTTCGGAATATCCGAAGGACAGAAAAGCTTACTTTCTTGAATGCTTCATAATTTCGGCAGGCAGCTGTGAAACGATAGTAATAACGAGAGTAATAATAGGCATCACTACGTTTACAGAGGCTAAGCCGAGGGCTGTGTTTACCACAGGTATAAATACGAGTATGAGAGAGAAGAGAACCACTGCACCGGATATAAGCCCTGCAAAGGACTGACCTGCTCTGAAAGCGTCGGTTATACTTCTTTCGGAAAGATTAATCCAGCCGGCAATTATAAGACCGAATACGAATATAAGAAGGAAATTGCTTGTTGACTGAGGTGTAAGCTGTAAAATCGTCTCGGGGCTGTTTACTCCATAGCCCGAAGAAATAAGATAGAATACGATTTCTGCCGCACAAAGCCCGAAAGCCTGGATAAAAGGGCGGATAAAGAAGCTCTTTCTTATCTTTCCTGTACCTATGAAATGGGATGACCTTATGTCGCCCTTAAGGTCGCTGCTGTTGTCAATAAACATAAAGGAAAGGGAAGGAATTACAAGCACTCCTAAAATCGCATAGATAAGAGGAGAAATAACCTGGGGCGTGCCGAGGAAAAGATTGAGACAGGCAAATACCGCAAGGGTTACAAGAGCGGTAATGTTAAGGGAAATACAGCGTTTTACATTGCCGTAAATCTGTCTCGAAACCTTGAATACATCAACCACTGTCTCGAAATCATCGTCAGCTACTATTGCTTCACAGGCTTCGCCTGATGCTCCTACGGCATTTGAGGCCGCTGTAATCGCAACGTCTGCCTGTTCGAGAATATTGCTGTCAGCGTTTGCGTCGCCGGATACGGCAACGATTTCGCCTGATTCCTGTAAAAGACGGATTATCTCTGTTTTCTGTGAGGGGGAGATTTTTGCAAATATACCGATATCGGTAAGGTCGGGCTTTTCACCCGTTTCAATAGCCTCTCGGAGTTGGTCTCCGGTAATAACGCCGTCATTCTTTATGCCGATTTTACGGGCAATGGAAATTGCTGTTTCGGGGCTTCCGCCTGTTGTCATAATAACCTTTACGCCCGCTTTTGCACAGTTCTTTACAGCGTATGGGATATTATCCTTTGTCGGAGTATCGAATGCCATAAGACCCATAAAGCTATATCTTGCTTCGCTTAAGCTTTCGGGAATCTCTGCCTCTTCATCCAGCGAAACAAACGCCATAGCGAGAGAAAGATAACCCTGTTTTTCATAAGCAATCTTCTTGTTCTGTACAAGATAAAGCATATCCGACGGAACGTCGCAAAGGGGAAGAAGAACCTCGGGAGAACCCTTTACGCAAAGAAGTCTCGCACCGTTTATGTTCCATAAATTTCCCGAAGCACCTACAGATGAATCAAAGTGGTATTCCTTGATGAGCTCGTTTTCTCTGAGTTCGGATACGTCAACGCCCTTAAAGGTTGCCGCAAGAATAATAGCCTGGTCAATAGGGTCGGCAGATGCGTCATTTTCACAGGAAAGAACCGAAATATTTGTCATCATCTGAGGATTGGAAGTAACCTCGTCGGCAATTTCCATACGGTTCTTTGTAATATTGCCCACCTTGTCTATACATATACAAGTAACTGCACTTATATGCTCGATAGAAGCAAGATTTTTTACTGTTGCACCGCGTTCTTTGAGCCTTTTTACGCCCTTTATGTAATAAAGTCTTAAAATCGACTCGGTTTCGGCAGGTATAAAGCAGAGTGCAAATGCAATTGCAGGGTAGAAGGTGTTATAAATCGTATTTAATGCAGGATTTTCTGCATAGATGTCAATGGCCACAAAACGGAAGAGTGCCGAAAAAGCGAGAATTACGGCAGATGCAAGGGTAAGCACGTTGCTTGCTCTTCTTACGGTCTTTTCTGTAGCGGTTACGTATCCGTCGCCCTCTTCTTCGGAGCCGTAGGTCTTAAAAAGCTTTGTATCTACGCCTGTGCCCGTAACTCGTGCCGCAAGGCGTCCGGAAACGATTTTTGTACCCTTATAGATACAGCTTCTTTTAAGTTCTTCGTTAAGGCTGTCAGCACCTGTGATTTTCTGTACGGGAGTGCGGTCACCTGTGAATACGCTTTCATCTACTGTAAGGTTATAGATTTCGAGAAGATGAGCGTCAGCGGGAACGTTTTCGCCCTCTTCAAGAATTATGATGTCGTCCGGAACGAGATGCTCGCGGTAAACAGACCTCAGTTCTCCGCCTCTTACAGCGTTACAGGTAGTCTTTGAGTCCGTCTTCATTTTAAGAACTATTTCTTCGGATTTTATGCCCTTTATAAGCTCTGTTGCAACATAAACAACAGCCAGCGAGGCAATTACCGCACCGGAGATAATTTCTCCGTATAAAAAGCATAAAGCGGAAGCCGCAAGAAGAAGAATAAACTTAAAACGGAAGAACACCTTTATCAAAGAAAAGCCTTTTTCCTTTTCTTCCTGCTTCTTTTCTGTATTAAGTCCGTATAGCTTTGTGTTCTCAGCAATTTTTTCATCGCTGAGACCTATATATTCGTTTTTAAAATCAGTAAGCTGTGCCAAAATAAAAGTCCTTTCCCGGAAAAACTGATGTTTTATACACTTAACGTCTTATTATACCATATTTTTTTACAAATTGCAACATATTAAAAATTACGTTACAGCAAAGGTTTTGCCGTTTAAAAAACAGAAAACCACAGCGTAAATGCTGTGGTCTTCTGTATTTATTTTATGGAAGGATAAACTCCGGAAGGTATCATAAGCTTAATGCAGTAACAAAGCGTTCCTGCCAGTATTTTTTCGTTATATCGGCTTTCTTTACTTTTTCGCCGGGATAAGGGCTGTATATTATAACCCCTCCGCCTGCATAAACTCCGCCAAAGCTTGGTATTCCTCCGATTTCCTCGGAAAAGTAGGCTATATCTCCGGGCTTAAGCTCCTCGTAACCGGCGTTTTCGCCCCAGTTTATCTGTGAGCTTATCTGCCTCGGACAGCCTATATATCCGTTTTCTCTTAAAACGTAGTATATAAATCCCGAATTGTCGAAGCCCTCCGACGGAGAGGCTCCCCCTTCGGCAAAATCTATCCCGATAAGTGCTTCAGCGGTTTTTACGATAGGATTTTCATAATCCGTTGTGGTTTCCGTTTCAGAAAAAGACGTTGTGGTTATTATTGAAACAGGGGGAGTATCCAAAGGTACCGCTTCGGTTTCAAAAACACTCGTTGCTGTTTGCGTAGTCCCCGTTGTTTCTTCTTTTTCGTCTTTTCTTGTGCAGGAGCACAGCGTAAGAATAATAAAAGCTAATAAAACTGAAAGATATTTTTTCATTTTAGTATTCTTTTGACTTCTGGTTTTTTCTTTCTGTTATTATTATATTCCGAAATCGTCATAAATGCAATAACAAATCGGTTACAATTAAGTTTCAAACCGGTTACAAATTTTTCGAAATGGTTACAAATTGTAACTTTTATATGGTAAGCATACCATTATTTGAGATTTTAAGAAGAAGTATCTGTTCCTCCTTGCCTGTAACCGCATTGATATAAACGAGTACGTTCTGTCCGCTCTCGCCTACACACTGAACCTCATAACAATAAACCTCGTTAAGTCCTCCCGACGGAATTACACAAAGCTCTGTGTCAACGACACGAAGACTGTCGGAAACGAGATTTACAGCCTGTTCGGGAGAAATTCTTTCTTTAGGAATATCCCTTACCTTGTGATTGGTAAGATAGCCTCTTAAATCGAAGGAAAGGATATCGCCGTTGTCGAGAGCTACGCCGATTTTTATAAGGTCGGTGTACATTATGACGTCATTCTGCTCAGCAGCAAAGTTTATGATACATACGCCGCCCTGTATTTCATAATACGTGTCCTCGGCGTTCATTATTCCTAACTTTTCAAGATATTCTTCGGCAATTTCCGTCGCTTTTCCTGCTGTAAGGTTCTGTTTTTCTATCTGTCTGCCCGAAAGCATATAGGAATAATATCCGCCTTCTTTTGTTACGGCAACAGTAAATTTATCATTCTCAAAAACGTACGAGGGCATTTTACCGCCTTCGTCTCCCGTTCTTCTGAGGTCATCTGCTCCCGTGAGCTTCATCGCACGGCGTAAAGCCTCTTCCTCGGAAATCTCCTTTTCTCCCTTAAGCATAATCGGCTCTCTTTCCATAATATGGTCGGAAAAAGGCCCGTCATATATAAGGGTAGGGTAATTGTTGTCGAGGTTTTCAAAATCCTTGAAGCCGTCAGTAACGGTAACAGCTTCGTCTGCATCAAAATTGCCGAGGGTTCCGAAAACGACGTCGCCCTTCTGTATCTTCTGTTCAACCTGCCACATACTTCCGCTTAAATTGACGGCATAGTTATAAAGTGCCGCTATGTTTGCTTTTTCATCCTCAGTAAGCGGTTCACCCGAAGCACATTTGTCTGCTAATGACTTCGAGTAGTTGCCTACCTGTGATAAAAAGCGGTAGGTCTGTTCTAAATCGAGCTCCTCGATAGGAAGCTGTGAAAGTGCACTTTTTGCTGTAGCCGCATCGCTGCAAAGCTTCGAGGATAAATTCGAAAGCATAGTTACGCTGTTGGTGTACATTCCTTTTTCGAGATTGTTTCTTATATTGTCGAGATTAAGGGATAAGTCCTCTACCGCTCTCATATAGGTGTACTCGAGATTTCTTACCGCTGTTTTCTTTTCGTTGTACTGAATTCCCGAGAAAACCATAAGTGCTGCTATAGCCGCAACAGAATATGTGATAACCCGTACAAAGGATCTTTTTGTAATAGTCATAAATTTCATTCCTTTCCTGAATTGCGGCAACATAAAATGGAACCGCATCCTTATGTATATTTTTGTGCATTTTTTTCTTAATATACTATTTAATTTTTTTACAAATTATGGTATAATATAATGGTATATGCAACCGTACTTTGTTTGACAAAGTGTTAAAACTGAAAAGGACTGAAAAAACTTGATATATCTCGACAATTCGGCAACTACCCGTCCTTGTGACGAGGCGGTAAAGGCTGCCTGTGAAAATATGAAGAATAATTTCGGAAACCCGTCCTCCTTGCATAAAGCAGGCATTGAAGCAGAGAAAGTCATAAAATCTGCAAAAAAGACAATACTTGCAAAGCTTGGACTTGAGGGAGAAATCTATTTTACCTCCGGGGCAACCGAAAGCAACAATACAGTTATCCTCGGTACAGCAAAGGCCTATAAGCACAACGGAAAAAAGATAGTAACCACATCCACCGAGCACCCCAGCGTTTCCGCTCCCATTGATAAGCTCTGTGAGCAGGGTTATACAGCCGTAAGACTTTCGCCTAAGGATTATGACGATTTCGAAAAGGCTGTAATTGACGCTGTTGACAGCGATACATTCCTTGTAAGCGTTATGTGGGTCAACAACGAGACAGGCTTTATTACCGATACCGCTAAAATCTATAACGGCGTAAAACGCAAGAACCCGAAAACGATAGTTCACGTTGACGCTGTACAGGGCTTCTGCAAAGCCCCTCCGAAAACCCTTAAGGCTGATTTTATAAGCCTTTCCGCTCATAAAATTCACGGTATAAAAGGTATCGGCGGTTTATTCGTTGCAAAAAATATGCGTTTCGAACCTCTTCTTTACGGCGGAGGACAGCAGAAAAATCTCCGCTCGGGTACAGAAGCCGTTGACCTTATTGCCGGTTTTGAGGCTGCCGTTAAGTATTATCCCGATTGCACAGAAAAATATGCAAGACTTAACGAGATTTTACAGGAACGCCTTTCCGCTCTTGAAGGAATAACAATAAACAGCTACAATAACACAAAAAATATTCTCAATTTCTCCGTCAAGGGAGTAAGAAGCGAAATTATGCTTCATTTTCTCGAAGAAAGCGAAATATATGTTTCCAGCGGTTCAGCCTGTTCAAAGGGCAAGACCAGCGGAGTTCTTTCCGCCTTCGGCGTAACCGACGAAAATGCCGACAGTGCTATAAGGGCAAGCTTCTGTCCCGAAACGACGGAAGAGGATATAATCGCCCTCGCTGACGGAATAAAAAAAGGTATTGAACGTTTCAGAAGATAAGTTCAGACGAAAAACGAAAGATTAAGGAGATAGTTATGCAGGAAGTAATAATGGTAAAATACGGCGAAATTGCCTTAAAGGGACTTAATAAGCATACTTTTGAGGATATGCTTATCCGTAACATAAAGAGAAGACTTAAAAGCTGCGGTGAATTCGAATATTCCCGCCGCCAGTCAACAGTTTATATAAAGCCTCTTTCCGAAGATGCCGATATCGACGGGGCAATAGAAAGACTTAAATGTATTTTTGGTATTGCCGCTATCCAGAGAAGTGCCCAGCTTCCGAAAAACTGGGACGAAATCGTAAAGCTCGGTATGCCCTACCTCGAAGACGTATTAAGCTGTGTAAAAACCTTTAAGGTTGACGCTAAGCGTTCCGATAAGGCTTTCCCTATGAAGACCCCCGATATCCAGCGTGAGCTTGGCGGAGCAATTTTATCCGCTTATCCTCATCTTAAGGTCGATGTCCACAATCCCGATGTTACGGTTATTCTCGAAATCCGCGACACCCACGCTTTTATTAATGCGGAAAAGCTTCCCGGCCAGGGCGGTATGCCCGTAGGAAGCAGCGGAAACGCTCTTCTTCTCCTTTCGGGCGGTATCGACAGCCCTGTTGCAGCCTATATGATGGCTAAGAGAGGGCTTAACGTTGACGCTATCCATTTCCAGAGCCCTCCCTATACCTCCGAAAGAGCCTTGATGAAGGTTGAGGAGCTTTGCGAAAAGCTTACTCCCTACTGTGGAGATATCCGCTTCTACTGTGTACCCTTTACAGAAATCCAGGAGGCTCTCCGTGATAACTGCCCCGAAGAATATTTCACCATTATTATGAGAAGATTAATGATGAAGATTGCCAACAAAATCTGTGAAGAAAAGGATTATAAGGCTCTTATTACCGGTGAATCCGTAGGACAGGTTGCAAGCCAGACCCTTATGGCTCTTGCTTGTACCGATAAGGCAAGCGATGTGCCTGTTTTCCGTCCCGTTATCGGTATGGATAAGAAGGAAATCGTCGAAATCGCAAGAAGAATCGATACCTTTGAGACATCAATTCTCCCTTACGAAGACTGCTGTACTGTATTTACTCCCAAGCACCCGAAAACAAAGCCCGTAATCTCCGAGGTTGAAGAAGCAGAAGCAGGCTTCGATTTCGCTCCTCTTCTCGAAAAGGCGGTAAAGGAAATAGTTATAAAGGATTTTAAGGCGTAATCTTAAAATTATCTTAAATTTGCAAGGAAATTTATTACAATATGGTTACAAAACTTGACAAGATAGCCGAAAATGTAGTACAATTATTAGTGAGTAAAAATTCAGCCCTAGCCTCTGCCGAAAGCTGTACAGGCGGACTTATTTCAGCAGAAATAACCTCCGTTTCCGGTGCTTCCGGGGTCTTCGGCTTCGGGGTATGCACTTATGCAAACGAAGCGAAGATGAAGCTTCTCGGGGTAAAGGCTGAAACTCTTGATTCCGTAGGTGCGGTAAGCGAAGAAACCGCTATGGAAATGGCTGAGGGCGTAAGAAAACTCAGCGATTCCGACTACGGCGTTTCAACTACAGGTATTGCAGGGCCGACGGGAGGCACTCCCGATAAGCCTGTGGGTACGGTATGTATCGGTATTTCAACCGCCGAAAGAACCTATGCAAAGAGATTCGTCTTTGACGGCGAAGCGTTTAAGGGATACGGCGATAAACGTACCGCTATACGCTATGAGGCTGTTTACACAGCTCTTGATATGGTAAAAAAAGAAATCGAAAAGTACTGATATAGGAAAGGTGATTTCAGATGAATTATACACAAAGACCTAAAAGCAGAAGAACAGCAGGTTATAAGGCTCCTAAGACCGAAAAGCCTGCACCTAAGGGCGAAACAAAGACAGATGCAGGCGAAAAAGACGAAAAACCTGCCCGAAAAAAACAGAATATATTTATGAAACTAAGAACTGCAATTTTCCCCGTAAAGGGCGATTCTGTTACGGAATCGGTTCGTAAAATAGTATTCGATATTGCTGTCGTTGCCCTCGTTATCACAGGCGGTTCGCTCCTTGCTGACGTTTTTGACCGCTGGTATCAGGTAAATATCGTTGATGCAAAGGTTGAAGAGGCTTATGACCCCGAGGTAGAAACTATCGAAGGCGTAGTAAATCTTTCCGACGAAAAGAAGGAAGAAATTTTAAACGAAAAGCCCTCTATTCTTCCGAGCTTTATGGAGCTTTATGCACAGAACAGCGATATAGTAGGCTGGATCTCTGTAGGCGAGGCTGATGATTATGTCATAAATCTCCCTGTTATGCAGTCAGAGGATAACGACTACTATCTTACACGTAACTTTGAACGCAAGGAAACAAAGAGCGGTGCTGTTTTCGCTGACTTCAGAAACAGCTTTGAGAACGGACGTCTTTCCGCCAATACTGTTCTTTACGGTCATAATATCTGGGATCAGAATCTCGGCGGTTCGGGTATGTTCGCTAAGCTCACCCGTTACTATGATGCAACCATCAACGGCGATTACGACAACAGACTCGATTTCTACAAGGAAAATCCTACCGTTACCTTTAACACTCTTTATGAAAAGTCTGAGTGGAAGGTTTTCGCCTGTGTTCTTTTCAATACACAGGAGGAATACGGAGAGGTTTATCCCTATACACAGGTTCACGATTTCGATACAAAGGAAGCCTTCAACAGCTACGTTCTCGACATTATGGACAGAAGTGTGCTCTGGACAGACGTTGACCTTACCTACGGCGATGAAATCCTTACTCTTTCAACCTGTTACTACCCCTTCGGAAAAAAGGTTGATACCCGCTGTGCAGTATTTGCACGTAAGGTAAGAGACGGCGAATCCGCTGAGGTTGACGTTTCTAAGGCACAGATAAACAAAAATTCACTTAAGTTCACTTACCAGGCAAACGTCGAAGGCGGAGAATGGAAGGGAAGAACCTGGGATACATCAAAACTTTTAAGCTACTGATATGAAATTTGACTCTATTATTTTTGACCTTGACGGAACCCTCTGGAACAGCTCCGAAACTGTGGCTGAATCCTGGAACATTGTTCTTGAACACGAAAATCATCCGCTCCGTATAACAGGAAGCGATGTCCTAAAACATATGGGAAAATCTATGGATGTTATTATGCGGGATGTTTTCGGAGCAGATATGAAGGATAAGGAGGTTTCGGACTTTCTTACGAAACTTTCTGTCGAAGAAATCCGTCTTATAAGAGAAAAGGGCGGTGTCCTTTTCCCGAAGCTTGAAGAGACGCTTTCTTTACTTAAAGAAAACTATCGCCTTTTTATTGTAAGCAACTGCCAGAACGGCTATATAGAAGCCTTTCTTGAAGCCCATAAGCTTTCTTCTTATTTTGAAGGCTTTATGTGCTGGGGCGACACAAAGCTTCCAAAAGGCGAGACCAACAAACAGCTTATTGAAAAATATTCTCTTAAAAACGCCGTTTATGTGGGAGATACGGAAGGCGACCATATATCTGCAGTAACAGCAGGCATCCCCTTCGTTCACGCGTCCTACGGTTTCGGCGAGGTAAGCGGATATGACTATAAAATTGCTGAAATAAATGAGCTTCCCGTAATATTGAACGGGACAGGCGAATAATTATTGTTAAAAAAGGGCTTTGCTCTTATGTATAAACTTTAAACCAAATTTTTCCAAAAAGGATTAATGCGAAAGGAAAGGAATATTAAAATGGCTAATTCCAAGAAACTTAAAAGACTTGCCGCTCTTATGTCTGCTGCTGTTATTGCTCTCAGTATGACAGCTTGCGGCGAAAACGAAGATACTCCCGAGAATACAGATGGCGACACTTCTGTCTCTACTTCAGACACTAAGGCTGACGCTGCTGTAACAACTACTACAGCTCCTTTAGTTACAACAACAACTACTACAACTCTTCCCCCTCTCCCTGTAATGTCAACATACGAAGCAAAGTATGCTGAAAACGAAGACCTTATCGGCTGGATAAGACTCGATGCAGCTAATATCAACGACCCTGTATTACAGGCAGAAGACAACAAGTACTATCTCGACAAGGACTTTAACGGAAACGAATATAAGAACGGTTCCTTCTTCGTTGACTATAAGTGTCAGTTCACAACAAGAACAAGACCCGCAAATACTATTATTTACGGTCACAATATGGTAACAGGCCCCAGCTTCGCAAAGCTTACACGTTACTATGATGCAAGACTTAACGGCGATTATCCCGGACGTCTCGATTTTTATCTCAATAATCCTACTATCGAATTCGATACAATCTGGGAAGAAGGTACATATAAAGTATTCGCTTGTATGTATGTAAACACAATGGAAGAACACGGCGAAGTATTCAAGTACTACAAGCAGCGTGATATCAAGAACGAAGGTCAGTTCTATGAATATATCGCAAAGATTATGGACAGAAGCGTATTCTATACAGACGTTGACCTCGAATACGGTGATGAAATCCTTACTCTCTCTACATGTTACTACCCTCTCGGTAAAGAGGTTGACACAAGATGCGTAGTATTCGCTCGTCGTGTAAGAGACGGCGAAAGTGCTGAAGTTGATACAAGCAAGGCATACATAAACGACAGCCCTCTCTATTTCGACTACTACTATAAAGTAAACGGCGGCAGCTGGGCAGGAAGAAAGTGGGATACATCCAAGGTTAAGGGATTTGACGAATATCTTGCTGACTTCCCTATGAGCGGTGCAGCAGCTCCTAACGCATAATAAGCAACACCCCCTTAAAAGAAAGGTCCCAGCAAAATGTCTGAAAACAATAACAAAAAAACTGTAAGGCTCCGTCCGAAGCGTAAAAAGATGAACGCCTTCGAAAGCTTCATAAGCGATATAATCCCCTGGAAAGGGGATTCGACGGGCGAAGTCGTACGAAAAATAGTTTTTCTTGTGGGAATAATCGGACTTGTGACAGCCGGTATCATAATGCTTAATTTCTATGTCTTCCGCGATAACCGCAACTCCGAAGACGCTCAGTACTGGGCAGACCAGAAAGAGCAGAATGCTACTGACGACGTTATTACCGTTATTCTTAAAGATAAAGACAAGAACAGCTCCGAATCCGCCGAAAGCGAAAAGGAAGTAGAGGTTCTTGCCGAATATATGACCTATTACGAGCAGAATGAAGATTTTGTCGGCTGGATTTCTATGTATCCGTATATTGACTATCCCGTTGTACAGGCACAGGATAATGAATATTATCTTAAGCATAATTTCAACAAGGGATATAACGAAAACGGCACAATCTTTGCCGATTACCAGGGTGTCATCAATGCAAATGAAATGCCCCATAACACTCTTCTCTACGGTCATAACCTCATTACAAACAATTTCTTCCAGCCTCTCTCGAACTACAGAAAACAGGGTATAGAGTTCCTTAAGAACAACTATATGCTGAATTTTGATACTCTTTACGAACGTAACCAGTACAAAATATTCTCGGTTTTCCTTACAAATACAAAGACCGAACACGGCGAAGTATTTGACTACTGGTCAAAGGTTTATTTCGAATCAAAAACCGATTTCGATAATTTCGTTGCCGAATGTCTCGACAGAAGCTATTTCTATACAGGCGTTGACCTTCAGTACGGCGACGAGCTTCTTACTCTTTCAACCTGTGACTTCTCAATGTTCTCGGATATGAGACTTGTTGTAATCGCAAGAAAGGTAAGAGAAAACGAAACCCTTTCGATGGACCCTTCAACATTCATCGACAATACGGGCTTTGACGAAAACGGAAATGTAAAAAGAAAGATGTTCGACGCCTATTATACGACCTACGGCTGTGAATGGGCAGGAAGAAAGTGGGATCCTTCATATATAAAGGATTTCGCTGGTTAAAAAGCATTTTTAGAAAGGAGGCGGTTTTACGGGAAAGGGTTCTTTAGCAAAAATTGCTGTTGCTCTCGCAATTATAAGCGTATATATCTATCTCTTCGGAATTGTCGGCTCTATAGAAAGCCTCGATTCAAATATGCCGAAGGATACCGTTGAAACAGAAGAAGCTGAAACGACCGAAGAGCCGCCGATAACTGAAGCGGTAACTGAAACATCGGAAACAGAAGCCGTTTCAGACAAGGTTATCTATACATATTCAACCGAGCTTAACATTGTAAACGGAAAGAAGCCTTCTCTCGCGGATTATACCGCTACCGAACCGCTTCTTATTATAGCAGAGCAAAGCGTTGCGGCTGCTCCGAAGCCCGAAACTACAGCAGATTTCGAGTTTGATGACGAGGATTTCGACTATACAACTCCTATAAAAACAACTACAACGCCTGCTACAACTACCACAACGGCCGCTACAACAGCTCCCGTTACTACGGTTCTTACTTCTGCTTCGACACAGATTATTACCGTTGCCACAACAACAACCCCTGTGGCAACAACCACAACAACGGAAGCAACAACTACTACAACTACAGCCGAAGTTACTACTACTGAAGCAACAACGACTACGACCGAGGCTACAACAACCACTACACCGCCCGAAACCACCACAACAACGACCACTACTACCACAGAAGCAACTACCACGACTACAACTCCCGCTCCTACCAGCGAGACCACGACAGGCACAGACCCGCTTTCCTGGATGGATCAGGTTACGGACGAAACAACAACTACGACGACAACCACCGAGGAAACTACTATTCCCGAAACCTCTGTTGCGTCGGAAATGCTTACTGTAAATGCAGGCGGTACTGTTGTGACAGACTATGCGGCTACTATCGTTGCAAAGGCAGTTATGGCGGAAGTAGGCGACAGCTTCAACGAAGAAGCTATAAAGGCACAGGCTATCGCAACCTACACTTACATAAAGTACTATAACCAGAATAACTCGAAGGCTTACGTTGTGTTTAAAACGCCAAGCGATAAGGTTATAAGATGCGTAAACGAGGTTATAGGAAAAGCAATTTACTACAACGGTGATATTATCCAGTCTGTATATTCCGCTTCAACAGCAGGCTATACTGCTTCGGCTCTTAATGTATGGGGCGTTGATTACGCTTATTTAAGAAGCGTTAAGACAGAATTTGACGCATTATATGACATTAACTACGGCAGGCAGGCTGTATTTACTTCCGAAGAAATCAAAAATCTTGTTGAAGCAAACACAGGCATTGCTTTAAGCGATAATCCTGCTGACTGGTTCAAGATTACATCGAGAATTGACGGTGCTTATGTAGGAAGTCTTTCGATATGCGGTCAGGAATCCTATACACGTAACGGTAAAACAATCTATATAAACGGAAGAGTGTTCAGGGAAACAATTATGGAATACGGTATCCGTTCCGCAAGCTTCGATATTATGTATAATGCCGAAGACGATACCTTTACCTTTACAACATACGGTTACGGCCACGGCGTAGGCTTAAGCCAGCACGGTGCAAATATTCTTGCATCCCAGTACGGCTACAGCTATACAGAGATTTTACAGTTCTACTACCAGGGAACAACAATTTCTTAAAAACTATTGACAAATCGCTTTTACGGTGATATAATACTCACGTACAAAGGGAGCTGATATTTTCGGCTGAGAGGAAGCGGACTAACGCTTCGACCTGACCTGATGCAGATAATGCTGCCGTAGGGAATGACGAATGAATTACGTATATTTTTCAACAGTCTCTTTTTTGTGCATAAAAAAGAGGCTGTTTTGTTTTTACAGCCTCAGCAGACTCAGGAGGTTTAAAATGGAGAAAACAAAAAAAGTCACAAACGTCGGAAAGCTTGTGACAAGTGCTATTCTTTTAGCGTTAGCTATGGTACTTAGCCTTATAAAGGTTTATAAGCTGCCGTTAGGCGGTTCAGTAACCCTTTTATCTATGCTGCCCGTATGCATCATCTCTCTTAAGTATGGTGTAAAATGGGGATTTTTATGCTCCTTCCTTTATGCTTTTATTCAGCTCGGAACAGACCTGGGCGAAGTAATGTCCTGGGGAATGGATGTAAGAATGTGGATAGGCTGTATAGTTTTTGACTATGTTTTAGCCTATGGCATTCTCGGGCTTTCGGGAATATTCCGCAAAAAATCAATGCCCTTTATGCTTGTGGGCGTCGGTATATCGGTATTTCTTCGGTTCGTAAGCCACTATATTTCCGGCTCGATTTTCTTCGATTTATGGATGCCCGAGGAATTCGATAACCCGTTCTTCTATTCCCTCGTTTATAACGGCTCATATATGCTTCCCGAACTTATATTTACCCTTATCGGAGCAGGCGTCCTCTTCGGCGTCCCCTCTATGAAAAAGCTTATGCGTGCCGAAGTATAAAACTGTTAAGTATTGGCGGTAATGCTTGTAAAAATGTTTATAGATATTAACGAGGGAAACCCTTTTGAAAAAGGGCTTTCCCTCGAGCTCCCTTCCGAAAACTTTCAGTTTAAATTAAAGAACCACAGGATTAACCTGTGGTTCTTTAATTTATATTAAAAGTCTTTGGAAGAGGGTTCGGGAGAAAGCCTTTCTTCAGAAAGGTTTCTCCCGATAAATACCTATAA